>JBBEBJ010000031.1:16961-25677 GCA_040882425.1 Chloroflexota bacterium
CGTCAGGTTCGTCATTCGATGCGACCGGCCGCTGTGCTGACGCCGGGTCTTCGTGGTCGATCGTGGCGTCCACGTGTCGGCCGAGCGCGCCCCAGGTCGCCACGGCGGGGCGGCTGGGCGGGTCGTCATCCGGGTGCCCCGGTCGGTGGCGCCAGACCAGGATCGCCAACGACGGAACGATGAACAGGAGCGACACGATCTGGGCGGTCGGGATACCGAGGAACGTCCAGTTCTCCTGGCGCAGGAACTCGAGCCCAAAGCGCACGACGCCGTACCAGGCGAAGAACATCAGGGCCAGGTCGCCGGGTCGCATCCACGATCGCAGCCGGAAGCCGAGCCAGATGAGCACGACCGCCCCGAGGACGCCCGACAGCGATTCGTACAGGAACAGCGGATGGAACCGTTCGGCAAGGACGGCGGCCGGGTCCGTTCCGGGTGGGCAGGCATAGGCCGCGATGCGATGGGCGCAATCGATCGGAATCCCCCAGGGCAGCGTAGTCGGTGGGCCGTACAGCTCCTGGTTGAAGAAGTTCCCCCACCGCGCCACGGCCTGCATGGCGAACAACGCGGGCGCGATGATGTCCGCCCAGCGCCAGAAGGGCAGCCCTTTCATCCGCGAGTAGACGATGACCGCCAGGAGCCCCGTGGCGATGCCGCCATAGACCCCGAGACCGGTATACGGGGGAAGGACGATCTTGAAGAGGTCGTCCTGGTAGAGCACCCATTGGTCGATCACGTGGTAGAGGCGGCCGCCGATCAGCGCAGCGATCGCGACGATGATCATCCCGTTGCCGACGACCTCGGGATCCTCGCCGGCACGGCGCGCGAGCCGGACGAGGACCTGGTAGGCCACGGCGAGACCGATGGCGTAGCCGATCCCGTACCAGTACACGGGGAGTGGCCCGACCTGGAACGCGATCGGGTCCGGGATGAAATCGAGCATTCGCCGAAGTGTAGCCGGCTCGCTCCCTATACTCGGGGCCAGTGAACGCCGAGTTCAACGTGTGGCTGCTGATCGTCGGGCTCGTCGTGGGAGCCGGGCTGGTCTGGGTCGTGATGATGGACGGCAGGCGCCGGGAAGCCGACATCGATGCGGTTGAGCTCCCGCGCGAAGCGGCCTGGCTCTCCGCGGTCCTGGCCGAGGACGGGTACGAGGTCAGCCCCGAGACCGCGGAGCAGGTGCTTCTCCTCCATCGAGCCTACCTGGGTGCGCCGCCGCCCGATCCGGTCGCCGAAGACGAGCCCGGACCCGTGGCCGACCAACCGCTCACGAACGAGCCGGTCGCCGACGCAGACGACCGGGAGCCCGTCCCGCCGGCATCTCCGGGCTGAACGCGCGTCCTTCCGCGCTCAGAACCCGCCCAGGAGGACGTCCCGGGCCTCCCCGCCCGAACCCGACACATCGACCAGCGTCACCCCGAAGGTCGCGTCGCCGACGAGTCCCTCGACCGCAGAGACGGGGCCGAGCCAGTAGGCCAGATCGTCGCTGAAGAACATCTTCCCGACGCCCTGGCGATCGCCCGCCTGCTCGACCCAGCAGCGGTACTCCTGGCCTTCCGGCGGCGAGGTCAGGCCCGTCGCCACGACCACGAGCTCCGACGTGGAGGGCGAGAACACAAGGCTTCCGGCGACCGTCGGCTCGCTGCCCCCGAGCGAGACTCGCCGGACGTCGGGTTCAGCCGTGACGTCCAGCGTCGCGACGGTCACACGCTCCAACGCGTCGATCTCGAACGCCTGGGCGGCCAGCCGCTCATCCAGGCGGCCACCGACGATGACCGAGGTCGCGAGCACCGACACGACGACCGCCGCGGCGATCGTCGCGACCCAGCCCAGGGCCGTCCGACCCCGACCCGCCATGGCGGACACGCTCGGTGAGCTGGGCGGGATGGCGCCGAGCGCGACCGTCGAGGATCCGCTCCCCGCCGGTCCGACGCGCCGGATGCCCGTCGCCCGAATGCTCGCCAGCGTGCGTTCGCGCAGGTCCGCGGAGGGCTGCTCCCGCACGGCCTGTCCGATCACGCGCGCGGCGCGCTCGAGTCTCGCGAGCTCGTCCGTGCACGCGGGACAACCGGCAAGGTGCGCCGCAACGGCCTGGGCCGTCGCGGTGTCGCCGGCCATCAGCCGATCCAGGCCGCCACGTTCGGCCGCGGCCAGTTCGAGCTGTTCCCGTGTCGCGTCGTGATCCATCGTGTCCTGTCAGTCTCGGCCGGTCGATACCGGCACATCGGCGAACTTGCCCGAGGGGCCGTACTCCCCACCCAGCGCCTCGCGCAGGCGCAACAGCGCCCTCCGCGTCCGTGTCTTGACGGTTCCGAGCGGCCAGTCGAGCCGGTCGGCGATCTCCGTCTGCGACAGCTCTTCCTGGTACGCCATGAGGATCACCGTTCGCTCCTGGTCGGGCATGGCGGCCATCGCGGCCCGGATCGCATCACGCAACCCGGCGGCGTCGGCAGCCTCCTGGGGTCCCGGCGGCTGGGCGGCCCCGGCCACGACTGTGCCGCTCGCCATGGCGCGCTCCAGACCCAGGGTCTCGCTCTCGTCGGGCGAGTTCGTCGACGATACCGCCACCAGGCGCGGGCGCCGGCCTGCCGCGCGGAGGCGATCGACGGCGCGGTTCCGGCCAATGGCATGCAGCCATGCCCGAAGCGAACCAGCCGTCGGATCGAACAGCTCGGCGCGATTCCACAGGGTCAGGAATGTCTCCTGCACAACCTCCTCGGCGATCCCTCGATCAGCGGTGAGCCGGTATGCCGACGCAAAGATCGCCTCGCCATACCGATCGTAGAGGGTCGACAGGGCCGCCTCCGACCCACGCACCAACTCGCGAACGAGCAAGGTGTCGTCGGACGGAGCCCTTCGGACCTCTGTCACGTGTTACGCCTCACCGAAGCGATCGGTTTCGGGTCGAGCAATCGTCGGACCTCATGGTCGGCCCTGGGGGATCGTTGCCTTCGACCGCACCCGGAGCTGCGGTTCGGAGGCGGAAACCGCCCAGCGAGGCGCCTAGCCTACCCGACGAGGCCGCGGCAGCGGATTCTTCGACGTTGCCGCGTGCTCACCAGGTCCCCGACGGCCGTCGGACGGGCCCGTCGAGCGTGCCCGCGGGAAGGTGCGCCTCCAGGCAGGCCACGCCGGTCGACCCAACCAATGCGTCGTGGATCGTGCCCGCCGGCAGGTCCAGGCGATCGCCGGCCGCCAGCTCGATCGCCTCCTGGCGTACGGGCAGCCCAAAGCGGATCGAGCCGCGCTCGACGGCGATGACCTTGTCGTACGGGTGTTCATGCGCGCCGTACCGCTCGCCGGCGCCATTGGCCCAAGCCGCGGGTTCGAGCCCGCTGTCACGCAACCGCCGGCCGACATCGCTGGGCATGGCTAGCCGGCCATCGACACGCCGATCAGTGACCCGATGAGGTAGGTGACGGCCGCTGCGCCAAGGCCGATCCCGAGCTGGCGCACGCCCGAGAAGAGCAGGCCTCGACCGGTCAGGAGGCTGACGCCAGCGCCGACCACGAACAGGGCGACCAGGCTCAATCCGAGGCTGAACGCCAGGGCCACGGTCCCGCCGCCGACCAGGTAGGGAAAGACCGGCACCGCGGCGCCAAGGGCGAAGGCGACGAACGAGCCGGCGGCGGCGCCCCAGGCCGATCCCAGTTCGTCGGGGTCGAGGCCCAGCTCCTCGCGGACGAGCATGTCGAGCGCCATCTCGGGATCCTCGAAGATCCGCTTGGCGATCCGGGTTGCCTCCTCGTGCGTGAAGCCCTTGGCCCGGTATGAAGCGGCGAGCTCCGCTTCTTCCTCCTCCGGCATCATCTCCATCTCGGCACGTTCCAGCTCGATCTGGTGCTCGAAGAGCTCACGCTGGCTCTGCATGGAGATGTATTCGCCGGCGGCCATGCTGAACGCTCCCGCCAGCAGACCGGCGACGCCCGCCAGCAGGATGAAGCTCGGGTTGCCGGCCGCGGCGCCCGTCACACCCATCACCAGCGACAGGTTGCTGACCAGACCGTCGCTGACCCCGAAAATCACCGCCCGGAGCGTCCCCGATCGGCCGCTGCGATGCCAGCGCTCGCGCTCGCCGATCTCGGCGGCGCTCTTGGCCCCGCGGGCGATGGCGACCCCGTCCCGGTCCGGATCGGTTGCGCCGCGGGAGCGTCCGCGGAGGCTGAGGCGCTCCCAGATCGCCGCGTGTTCGCGCTCGTCGGCGGCCATCGCCGAGAGCTCGGACGAGCCGCCCTGGGCGTCGTACATCTCCTCGTCGTCACCTTCGAGCGCCTTGACGACATCCGCAACCGATGCCGTCCCGAAGAGTCGCGCGAGCAGGATCACGAACCGGATCCGCAGCCGCGGACGCGTCGTCGCCGGAAGGGTGGCCCCCAGCTCTCTCAGGCGGGTCGCCCAGATATCCGCGTGGCGCCGTTCGTCCGATGCGATCCGGCGAAACGCCGCCGCGCGTCCAGGATCCTTCTCGATATCGGCGAGGGCGTCGTAGAGCACGATCGCGTCGCGCTCCAGCTTGAGATTGTCGAGGCTCTGCTCGACGTCGATCGGGGGCACAACCGGCATCGTAGGCGATCGGTGACGCGTAGACTCGGAGCCCATGCAGCGCGCCGCCCCGCCACCCCTGCGCTACTACGCTGCCGCGGACGTGGCCGCCGCGATGCCCGGCCCGGACGCCCGGCTCGCGCTGGCCGAGCGGGCCCTCACGGCGCTGGTCGCCGACGCGGAACTGCCGCCCAAGATCGGCGTCCACCCGCGGCCCTCGGATTCGTTCGCCCATGCCATGCCGGCGTATCTGCACGGGTCCGACCCGAGCGGTCGCGGCGACCTCGTCGGGATGAAGTGGGTCGCCGGGTTCGGGACGAACAATGCACGGGGCCTGCCCGCGATCCACGCGCTCGTGATCCTCAACGATCCCGCGACCGGGCGGCCCGAGGCGATCCTCGATGGGGGACCGATCACCGCTGCCCGGACGGCTGCGGTCTCGGGCGTGGCGGTTCGCCGGTTCGCACCAACGCTCGACCGTCCGGCGCGGGTCGCGCTCATCGGCGGCGGTGTCCAGGGCCGGAGCCACCTGCCGATCCTCGGCCATGTCCTGCCCGGGGTCGAATTGGTGGTGTTCGATCGTCATGCCGACCGCGCGGCGGCGCTCGCGACGGAAGCCGGGACGGTGGACGGGGTCGCCGGCGCGACGGTGGCGGCGGACGCACGGGCTGCCGTCGAGGGCGCCGACGTCGTCATTACCGCCGCCTCGTTCGGACCGGTGCGCCAGGTCATGACCGCTGACTGGCTGACGCCGGACGCCCTGGTCGTACCGGTGGACTACGCCACGTATTGCGCCGCCGAGGTGGCGAGCGGCGCGGCCCTGTTCCTGGTGGACCAGCGCGAGCAGTTCCTGGCCAACCGCGATGCCGGTCTGTTCGAGGGCTATCCGGACCCGTCCGCAACCATCGGTGAGGCCATCCTCGCTCGGACGCCGCGACCTACCTCCGGCCGCGTGGTGGTGAGCCATCTCGGCGTCGGACTCGCCGACCTGGTGTTCGCCGACGCCATCGTCAGACGCGCGGACGAGCTGGGACTGGGGGTCGAGCTGCCGCGCTGAACAAGCCTGGATCGCGTCACCTCGCACGGTGACGACTCGCCGACGGACCGCCACACTTGGCGTGGCGGTCAGGCCAGGGAGGCTCGCCGGAGGGATCGTGCGCTTCGTCAGGTTGGCGTTGCTGGTCATGGTGGTCGCGATCGTCGTGGCCGGCGGGCTCCTCATCGCGGTGACCGCGCGGGCGCTCCCGCAGGCCAGCGGCACGACCCAGGTACCCGGTCTCGCGGCTCCGGTCACCGTCGTTCGGGACGCGACAGGCATCGCGCACATCACCGCCGCCTCGACGCGCGACCTGTTCATCGGCCAGGGCTACGTCCATGCCAGCGAGCGGATGTGGCAGATGGAGGTGTGGCGACACGTCTCGGCCGGCCGGCTCGCCGAGCTGTTCGGCGAGAGCCAGGTGGACACCGACCGCTTCATTCGCACCCTGGGTTGGCGCCTGGCCGCCCAGCGCGACCTCGACGCACTCGGGCCGACCACACGCGCAGTGCTCGCCGCGTATACCGCCGGCGTCAACGCCTGGTTGGGCGCGCACCGCGATTCGCTCGGCATCGCGTTTCTCGCGAGCGGCGCGGTGCCGGAACCCTGGACGGACCTCGACACCGTGGCCTGGGGCAAGGTCCAGGCCTGGAACCTGGGTGGCAATTTCTCGGTCGAGGTGTTCCGCTACCTGGCCGACGCCGCGCTCGGCGATCCGGCGCGGACCGACGAGCTGTTCCCTGCGTATCGCGACGGCGCGCCGATCATCACGCCGTCCGACCAGCTCGGCTCCGGTTCCGCGGTCGGGACCGTGTCACGAGCCTCGATCGCGGCGAGGGCGGGGGTGAGGGCGCCGGACGCCGGTCATGCGCCGGGGCCCGATGCAGCTGCCGCCTGGCGATCGGTGGCGGCGCTGGGCCAGGCGGCCATGGAGCTCGCGGGTCTCGACGCCGCCGACGGCCTCGCCTCCGACCACGGAATTGGCTCCAACAACTGGGTGGTGGCGCCAGCGCGCTCGGTGAGCGGGAGCGCGCTTCTTGCCAATGATCCGCACCTCGGGATCTCGATGCCGTCGGTCTGGTTCGCGAACGGCCTGCATTGCCGGACCGTGGAAGAGGCCTGCCCCTACGACGTGGCCGGCGTCTCGTTTCCGGGGGTCCCCGGCGTGGTTCTCGGGCACAACGCCCGGATCGCCTGGGGTGCCACGAACGTCGGCCCGGACGTCCAGGACCTCGTCCTCGAGGCCGTCGATCCGGCCAACCCCGACAACTATCTCCACGATGGCGCGTCGGTTCCGTTCGCGGTTCGACGGGAGGTGATCGAGGTGAAGGGCGGCGAGCGGGTTGTGCTCGACGTCCGCTCGACGGTGCACGGTCCCGTGCTCAACGGCGTCGATGAGCGACTCGCCGATGCCCCCTTGATGGCGCTCAGGTGGGCAGCCACGATCGAGTCCGACCGGACGATCGAGGCGGTGCTCGGGTTGAACACGGCCGCCGATTTCGACGATTTCCGGGCCAGCCTGGCCCTGTACGGTGCGCCGTCGCAGAACTTCGTCTACGCCGACGTCGACGGGCACATCGGGTACCAGCTTCCGGGATACATCCCGATCCGCGCAGATCCGGCCGATCGTGGCGGCCGTCCGGTCCGTGGCGATGACGGCAGCGGCGAATGGATCGGCCGGATCCCGTTCGAGGAGCTCCCCTGGCAGCTCGACCCGGAGGATGGATGGATCGTCACGGCCAACAACGCGGCGATCGACGCGGCCTACCCTTCGTTCATCGGCCAGGAATGGGATCCCGGGTACCGCGCCGAGCGGATCATCGACCTGCTCGGAACCTACGGCGATGATGGGTTGACCCTGGAGGAGCTCCGCGCGATCCAGTTCGACAGCGCACCGCTTCGGGCGCGGGATGTCGGGGCGGTGGTCCGCGAGGCCATCCCGGCGTCGGAGGACGGCCGCACGATCGCGGCGCGGATCGACAGCTGGGACGGCGGATGCGAGGTCGACAGCATGGGTTGCGCCGCGTGGGCGGCCTGGGAGTATCGGGTCATGCGCAATCTCTTCGAGGACGAACTCGGTGAGCTCGCCCGCGACTATGTCGGCAGCCCGTTCTCATGGGTGGCCCTGGAGCGACTGCTGGATGAGCCGGCGGCGGCGTGGTGGGACGACGTGCGGACCCCGGATCGCGTGGAAGACGCCACGGCCATCGTGGCTCGCGCCCTCGACGAGGCCGGCGCCGAGCTGCGCGACGCGATCGGGAGCCCCGATCGGTGGTCGTGGGGGCGGCTCCACACGGCCACCTTCCGCGAGGCGACGCTCGGCCTGAGCGGCATCGGCCCGCTCGAGTGGTACTTCAACGACGGCCCGCACAGCGTGCCGGGGACCGCCGGCGCGATCAACAACACCTACTACCGGTTCTCGTCGGCCTATCCGGATCCCGACGACCCGGACTACCGGCCGGTGGGGATCGGTCGCGTCCTCGAGGTGACCAACCTGCCGAGCTACCGGCTGACGATCGACATGGGCGACCTCGACAGTGCCCGTATCGTCATCACGACCGGCCAGGCCGGCAACCCCTTCGACCGCCACTACAACGACCAGATCGACCTGTGGCGAAGCGGTGACACGGTCCCGCTCCCGTTCACGCCCGAGGCCATCGTCGAGGCCGCGGTATCGACGCTGACGCTGACGCCATGAGCACCGACGTGACGGGAAGCGGGCAGGCCTTGTCGTCACGTTGGCCTGGTTCCTTCCTTCATCCGGTTGTCTCCTCCCCGACTCCGTTACCGGTCGCACGGGCGATCGAGTCCCGGTCCCGATCGCGGCAGGGTCGTAATCGCAGCCCGTGTCCGTCTCAGTAACAAATTGACCACATTCCCCTCGTGGACCGTGGCTGAAACGACATCAGGTGTTGGAATCCACCGCCGATCACGCTCAAATGTCTCGAATGTGCGCTCAGGAGTAACGACGGAGGACAGCCGCGCGGCGGGGCGGCCGCGGTGGCACCGGGGCCGGGGTCGCTGCGGGACAGCCGGGCGGCAGAGCGGCCGGGGCCGGGGCGGCCGCAGCGGTGCGGCCGGAGAGGCCCTACTCGTTCACCTCGAGCGGGCCGTCGGGGACCTCGATGAGGACTCGGC
>JBBEBJ010000031.1:25777-29097 GCA_040882425.1 Chloroflexota bacterium
AGGCCCTACTCGTTCACCTCGAGCGGGCCGTCGGGGACCTCGATGAGGACTCGGCCGCTCTCGACCACCACCGGGTAGACGGCCAGAGGCTCTTCCGCGGGTGGGTCGAGCGGCTCGCCGTTCGACAGGTCGAAGCGCGACAGGTGCAGGGCGCAGGTCAATGTCCCCGACGTCAGGAACCCCTTGTCGAGCTCGAAGTATTCGTGACTGCAGACGCCCTGGACGGCCGACAGTTCGCCACCGGTATTGACGACCAGCACCTGGTCGGTTCCGTCGACCCAGGCCATCTTCATCGTGCCGTCGGGGACCTCATCGATCCCGAGGAGGTCGATCCGTCTCACGCTGCGGCGGTGGTTCCCGCACCGGTGCCGGCATCCCATTTCTCCTCGAGCCGTTCGCGCAGGCGATCCCGGGCGTCAGCGAGGGGAACCCGTGCGACGACGGGCTCGAGGAAGCCCAGGACGATGAACTTGCGCGCCTCGTCAGCCGGGATGCCTCGGGTCTCGAGATAGAAGAGCTGGGCCTCGTCGATCGGGCCGACCGAGCTCGAATGGGCCGCGCGACGGCAGTCAGGCTGATCGATCTCGAGCGACGGAATCGCGACGGACCGCGTCTGCTTCGAGAGGTTCATCCCGAACTCGCCGAGAAAGCTGTCCGTGCCGACCGCGCTCCGGTCGATGACGATCATGCCCTTCATGAACGACCGGGCCCGGTCCATCAGCGCGCCCTTGGAGAGCAGGTTGCCAGTCGTGTTGCGGCCGACGTGGCGGGTGTACGAAGTCAGGTCGAACAGCTGATCCTCGGCGCCAAAGACGATCTCGACCTGTTCCACCGAGCTGCGATCGCCCTCGAGCCGATTGTCGACGCGACTGCGGACCAGCCGCGAACCGAGCTGCGCGAGCGCCCAGTGGAGCGTGGCGCCCTCGCCGATGACGGCATGACGGTGCTGAAACGCGATGGTGGACGGCGGCAGCTCCTGGAGGCTGGCGATCTCGAGCCTGGAATCGCGTCCGAGCGTCACCTCGAGCGTGCCGGCGAGCAGGGATTGGCCGGTCCCGGCCGGGATCAGGCCCGACGGTCCGAGCTCCTCGATGATGGACGCCTCCGCGCCGTCCCCCAGGCTGATCGTGGTTCGGCCGATCAGCGCGCGATCGGCGATGCCCACCGACCATCGAAGGATGATGGGCCGTTCGAGGCGCACGCCGGCCGGCACATGCAGGCGCACGCCCTGGCTCCAGAAGCCGCGAGCCAGCGCGGCCAGCCGGTCGTCGTCGGGCAGGCCGGCGCCGCCTTCGAGTTCGGCTCGCAGGCCGTCCGGATCACGCGCCAGCGCCGCACCAAACGTCTCGAGGATCACGCCCGAGGCGATGGCCGCCGGCTCGAGGACGAGGCCAGCGACACCGTCTTCACGAAGGTCGATCAGCCCGGCCACACCCTCGGGCAGCCTGGTCGACGCGATCGGGTTGGCGGCGCTGGCCGTGCGGACGTACGGGCGTGCGACAGCGAGCTCCGCGTTCCGGAGGTCGAGATACGTCGTGTAGAGCTGGTTCGGCTCGATCGGGAGCGTCTCGAACGCCACAGCGCCGGCCATGCGCTCGGCACGAAGCCAGTCGGGCTCGGCGCGCTCGGTGGACAGGACTTCGGCGAGGGCCCGGTCGGCGAAGGTGAATGGGAGATCGGTTGGTGCCTGGCGAGCCGGGCGTGGTCGTGGTGACGCGACCGTCATCCCAGCGACCCCTCCATCTCGAGCTTCACCAGCCGGTTGAACTCGATGGCGTACTCCATCGGCAGTTCCTTGGTGAAGACCTCAAGGAAGCCCTGGACGATCAGGTTGGTCGCCTCGTTCTCCGTCAGGCCGCGGCTCATCAGGTAGAAGACCTGCTCCGCGCTGACCTTGCCAACGGTCGCCTCGTGGGTCATCGACGTGTCGTCTTCCTGGATGTCGATGTACGGGTAGGTGTCGCTGCGGCTGATGTCGTCGAGCATCAGGGCGTCGCAACGGACGCTGGCGACGACGTTCGTGGCACCGGGCGAGACCTTGAGGTGTCCGCGGTAGCTGGCCCGGCCGCCATCCTTCGAGACGGACTTCGACACGATCCGCGAGCGCGTGTTCGGCGCGAGGTGGACGGCCTTGGCGCCGGTGTCCTGGTGCTGGCCCTTGCCGGCGACCGCGACGCTGATGATGTCGGCCGTGGCGCCCTCGCCGCGCAGGTAGATCGCCGGGAACTTGACGGTCTTGCGCGAGCCGGTGTTGGCGTCGATCCACTCGACGGTCGAGTTCTCGTGGGCGTGTGCCCGCTTGGTCACGAGGTTGTAGACGTCGTTCGACCAGTTCTGGATCGTCGTGTAGCGGACCTTGGAGCCCGGCAGCGCGACGACCTCGACGACCGCGACGTGGAGCGACTCGGTGGCGTAGATGGGCGCCGTGCAACCCTCGATGTAGTGGACCTTGGCGCCTTCGTCGACGACGATCAGCGTGCGTTCGAACTGGCCGGTGTTCTCGCCGTTGATCCGGAAGTACGCCTGGAGTGGGAGCGGGACCTCGACCCCCTTGGGGACGTACACGAACGATCCACCCGACCAGACCGCCGCATTGAGGGCTGAGAACTTGTTGTCCTCTGCCGGGACGACCGTGCCGAAGTACTTGCGGAAGATATCCGGGTACTCCTTGAGCGCCTGGTCCGTGCCCATGAACACGACGCCGAGCTTCGTGAGCTCTTCCTTGACCGAGTGGTAGACCACCTCGCTGTCGTACTGCGCACCGACGCCGGCGAGGAACTTGCGCTCCGCCTCGGGGATGCCGAGCTTCTCGAAGGTCGCCTTGATCTGCTCCGGGACGTCGTCCCACGACTTCTCTTCGCGCTCGGACGGCTTGCGGTAGTAGACGATGTTGGCGAAGTCGATCTTGTCCAGCCCGTCCGTCCAGGTCGGGATGGGGCGCTTGAGGAAGTGCTCGTAGGCGCGGAGGCGGTACTGGAGCATCCAGTCCGGCTCTTCCTTGAACGCGCTGATCTCCTCGACCGTGGCACGAGTCAGGCCGCGCTTGGTCTCGCGCAGGTACGCGATGTCGTCGTGGAAGGCGAACTGGTCGCGCTTGTCGGTGACGATCTCGCGAGTGGCTGTCATGCGGTCTCCGGTCGTGCGTCGTGTCGTGCGTGTCCGCGGGGGCGGCGCGCTTGTCGCACGCCTGCTGCCGTGTCCAGCTAATTCCGAGTTAGATTATCGGGATTAGCGCCCGAAGCGTCAACGAGGAGGCCTCCGACGGTCGCGGCGCACCGCCGTATCTGTCCAGCTTCGGTTCCTGCATCGATTCCTGCCAG
>JBBEBJ010000031.1:29197-40879 GCA_040882425.1 Chloroflexota bacterium
TCGCGGCGCACCGCCGTATCTGTCCAGCTTCGGTTCCTGCATCGATTCCTGCCAGCAGACCGTAGCCCCGCCCGGCAGGACCTTCCGTGCTGCGCGATCGCTCAGTCCGGCGTGTCGCCCAGGCCGCGGAGGTCGCCTGAGCCGTGGAACTCGACGAGCGTTTCGCGACGGCCCCCGGCTCCGACCTGGCGTCCCGCCACCAGAACGTGACCGCTGATCGCCCGACCGTCGGCAGTGCGCCCGGTGAGTTCACCTTCATCGAGCACCGGGCCCGTCCGCGTCACCACGCGGGCGCTCCACTGGGTGTTGCCCGCCGCGTCCTCCCAGCAGTCGATCGTCGCCGAGGGCAGGCTTGCGCCCTCGAAGCTCACGTCGAGGAGGGCGAAACGCTGGTGTCGTCTGGCCACGAGCCCACCATAACAGGCCGCGCGAACACCGCCGCGGACTGCGCGGTATGGTCGCCCCCGACATGGCCCGACCGACGGCGCTCGCTGGTCGAGTCCAGCGGGCCCGCGATGGCACGACCAACGGCACCGTTGCCGGAGCAACCGCCCCGGTTACCCTTGCCGCGATGCCACTGATCGCCCTCGACGGACTGACCAAGCGTTACCCCGGCGGGGTCACCGCGCTGGACGGGCTGACGCTCGACATCGAGCCGGGCATCGTCGGGCTGGTCGGTGCCAATGGCGCCGGCAAGAGCACGCTCCTCAAGCTGCTCCTGGGGCTCATCGAACCGACGACGGGAACGGCGCGCGTGATGGACCTGGACGTCCGGCACAACGGACCGGCCGTCCGCCAGTCGGTCGGCTACATGCCCGAACACGACTGCCTGCCGCCGGACGCGTCGGCGACCGACTTCGTGGGGCACATGGCGCGAATGTCCGGCCTGCCGCGGTCGGCGGCTCGCGAGCGAACGGCCGAGGTCCTGCGACACGTCGGGCTCTACGAGGAGCGCTATCGAGCCATCGGCGGCTATTCGACCGGCATGAAGCAGCGGGTCAAGCTCGCCCAGGCGCTGGTCCACGATCCTCGGCTGCTGCTGCTCGATGAGCCGACGAACGGCCTCGATCCCGCCGGCCGCGACGAGATGCTCGAGCTCGTCCGGCGGACCGGCTCCGAGTTCGGGATCGCCGTCATCCTGGCCAGCCACCTGCTCGGCGAGATCGAGCGGGTCTGCGACTTCCTCGTGGCGATCGACGCCGGCCGACTCCTCCGAGCTGCGCCGCTCGGCACGTTCACCGAACACACGGGCGTGCTTGCGGTCGAGGTCGAGACGGGCTCGGACGCCCTCGCGGCGGCGCTCGGCGCGCGGCACCTCGAGGTGGTCGCCGATGGCCGATGGGTCCTCGTGGCCTTCGGCGGCGAGGGGACCTACGACCTGATCCGCGACGCGATCGCCGACCTCGGGTTGTCGCTCATCCGGCTCGAGCTGCGGCGCCACTCGCTCGAGGACCTGTTCCGCGACGAGGTCCCGGCGGCATGACGGCCTCGCGGGGCGCAACCACCGACCGCCTGCCCGATGCGCAGGTGCGTGCCTCCGGGCCGGGCGGGAGCATCTATGACCTCGGGTACCAGGGCTACGAGGGGCCGCGACTCGGACGGGAGGCGGCGATCCGGGCGCTGTTCTGGCACACCGTGCGGTCGTGCTACGGGATCGGGCGCGGCGGACGGGCAAAGATCGCGCCATTCACGCTCGCGGCGCTCGCCGTGCTGCCCGCGGTGGTCGGCGTCGGGATCGCAGCGGTGGCCGCCCAGTCGGGCGAGGTCGGCGATGTCCTGGAAGGGAACTCGCCGATCCGCTACGCGACGTATCACGGGCTCGTCTCGACGCTGGTCATGCTGTTCTGTGCCGCCCAGGCGCCCGAGCTGCTCGGCCGTGACCAGCGCTTCGGCGTGCTGCCGGTCTACTTCTCGCGCGCGCTCGCCCGGCTGGACTACGCCGTGGCCAAGGTGCTCGGGCTCATCGTGTCGCTGTCGGCCATGGTGGTCATCCCGTACGCGGTCCTGTTCATCGGCCGCGTCCTCGTGGCGCCGGACCCGATCGAGGGCCTTTCCGAAGAGCTGCCGAGTCTCCCTCCGCTACTCGCCCAGTCGCTGTTGACGAGCGGCCTGCTGGGCACGATCGCGATGGCCATCTCGGCGTTCACTCCGCGCCGGGCGTACGCGACCGTCGGGATCATCGCCGCGTTCCTCATCCCCTCCATCGTGGTGGCGCTCGTGGCCGCGATGCTGAGCGGCAGCATCGAGGACTGGATCGTCGTCCTGAGCCCGATCGACGTGCTGGACGGCTCGAACGCGGCCCTGTTCGATGCGCGGGCGGACAGCGAGGCGGTCCGGGCGGCCAACCTCGACCCCCTCGCCTACTACGGGGCAGCCCTGGCCGGGATCGCCGTCGCCGCCGGTGTGACGATCCGCCGCTATCTCCGGATCGCGGCATGACCGGCCAACGACCGTCGACCGAGCCGCTGCCGGGCTGGCCCGGGGTGCCCGTGCCGTCCGTCTCGCCCGAGGGGGTCCTGGCCGTGGACCACGTCGCCCGATGGTTCGGCAACGTCGTGGCCGTCAACGACATCTCGTTCGGTCTCGGGCCGGGCCTCACCGGGCTGCTCGGGCCAAACGGCGCCGGCAAGTCGACGCTCCTCCACCTGCTCGCCGGCCTGCTCGAACCGTCCGCCGGCAGCGTCTGGATCGATGGCCAGCGGGCGTGGGGAAACCCACGGACCTATCGTCGCCTGGGGCTCGTGCCGGAGCGGGAGGCGGTCCACGACTACCTGACGGGACGCGAGTTCGTGCTCCTCAATGCGAGGCTGCAGGGGCTGGCGGACATCGACGCTGCCGTTGCCCGGGCGATCGCGGTGGTGGACCTGCAGGGCGCGGCGGACCGTGCGATCGGCACCTACTCCAAGGGGATGCGCCAGCGGATCAAGCTCGCCGGCGCCCTGGTCCACGATCCCCCGATCCTGCTCCTAGACGAGCCGTTCAACGGGATGGACCCGCGCCAGCGGCTGCACATGATGGACCTGCTGCGGACGATGGCCGCCGCCGGGCGCACGATCCTGTTCTCGTCGCACATCCTCGAGGAGGTCGAGCGCCTGGCCGACTCGGTCCTGGTCATCTATGCCGGTCGCCTGGCGGCGTGGGGCGACTTCCGGTCGATCCGGCGGTTGATGACCGACCGTCCGCATACGTTCACCGTGCGATCCTCGGACGATCGGCGGCTGGCCGCCGCCCTGCTCGCCGATCCGTCCGTATTCGGCGCCGAGCTGACCGATGGGCTGCTGTCGGTACGCACCTCGGACTTCGGGGCGTTCACCCACGCCGTGCCGCGAATCGCCAGGTCGGAGTCGATCTCCCTGTTCGAGCTGCGACCCACGGACGACTCGCTCGAGAGCGTGTTCAGCTACCTGGTGCGCCGATGATCGCCTCGATGCCGATCGTCGGGGTCACGCTGCGCGGCCTGCTCGGGCGGCGGCGGACCCTCCTGATGATCCTGCTCGTCGCCCTGCCCGTCCTCATCGCCCTCCTGGTTCGGCTGGCGGACAGTCGCATGGATGTCGATCGGATCCTCGATGCGATGCTCGTGCGCACGGTCCTGCCGCTGGTCGCGCTGGTGCTGGGGACGGCGGCGCTTGGCTCGGAGCTCGAGGACGGCACGGCCGTCTACCTGATCATCAAGCCGGTACCACGCTGGCGGATCGTGGGCGCCAAGATGCTGGTGGCGGCCGGGCTGACCGTGGCCCTGGTCGTGCCATCCGCGCTCCTGACCGGATTGCTGATCGCCGGCACGGGTCCCGCGCTCGACACGACGGTGGGCTTCGCCGTCGCGGCGGCGGTAGGTGGGAGCGCCTATGCGTGCGCGTTCGTGGGTCTCAGCACGTTCACGTCGCGGGCGCTCGTCATCGGTCTTGCCTACACGATGATCTGGGAGGGCGTGTTGGCCGGCCTGCTCGAGGGCACGCGGTTCCTGTCGATCCGCCAGGCAACGCTCGGGATCGCGGGTGGCCTGTCCGGGCAGCCGGTCGAGCAGGGATCGCTCGATCCCGGGCTGTCGCTGGTCATCGTCGTGGTCGCGGTGGTGGCGGCGTTCGTGCTCGGCTCCATCCGGTTGGCGCGCTTCGAGATCCGCGGCGCCGACTGACCCAGCCGCCATCGCCAACGCCCCGGCCGCTGCCGGTCTGACCGAGGGTCGTCAGGCGGGCAGCCGCTCCGGACGGCCGAACAGGTATCCCTGGGCCAGGTCCACCCCGAGCGCGCGCAGCGTGTTGGCCTCCTCGTCGGTCTCGACGCCCTCCGCAACCAGCCGACAGCCGGTCCGCAGCGCGTAGTACTGGATCCCGGCGGCCATCGCCTGTCGAAGCTCGTCGCTGTCGATCCCGCGGACCAGGCTGATGTCGAGCTTGGCGAAGGCCGGTCGGAGCTCGAGAATGTGGCGCAGGCTGGCATACCCCGCCCCCGCGTCGTCGACGGCGATCTGGACGTTGCCCAGGCGTTCGATTGCCGTTCGAAGGGGAGTGTAGTCGACGATCGGGACGTGCTCGGTGAGCTCGAGGACGATCGGGCGATCGACGCCGTCCAGCTGCGCGCGCAACCGGTCGGCTGCAACCAGCGCGACCGCCGGCGACACGTTGAGCGACAGGAACATGTCCGCCGGCAGCTTGACCGCCTCCTCGATCGCCTCACGGATCGCCGCCAGCTCGAATTCGTCGCCGAGACCCAGTCGAGCGGCATCCGCGAAGCGGACATCCGGCGGCGTTGTGTCGCTGAAGCGCGTCAGGGCTTCGTATCCGACCACATCCCGGGTCTCGAGATCCACGATCGGCTGAAAGACGATGTGGAATTCCCGGCCGACGAGCACCTGCCTGAGTCTTGCCTCCTCGGCGCTGGTCTCGCGACGATCGGCAAGCGCCGAGCCCGCCACCGCTGTCAGGATGCTCGCGTAATCGATCGCCGCCGCCATCAACTTGGCCGGGCGATCATGGAAGCTGCCCGTCGTCTCGTCGGACACCCCGATGAGCAGCAGCCCGACCAGCGTGCCGCCGTCGGAGTAGATCGGCGCACCGGACAGGAGACCGAGGCCCGCGTCCCAGATCGGGCTGGCATGGTCGGTCTTCTCACGGTCCGGCCGGTCGACCCATGGACCGCTCCTCGCCCGCGAATGGAGTAGCTGCGCTCGTCGCGGTTCCGCGGGCGGGCCGCCCCGGACGACGCCCGTCGCGCGGCTGTAGGTGGCGAGGGGCTGCAGACGATCGCCCGACGTCAGCTGCAGCACCTCGATGAAGGCACTCTCCGTGCGACGTGCGAGCTCGCTCACCACCGCTTCGGCGGCTGACTCCGGGTCGGACGACAGGGTCATGCGCGACAGCGCCCCGACGACGCTGGCACGGACGCGCAACTCGTCCTCGACGAGACCCGACCAGGCGGCCCGACTGCGCAGGTGCGCGCGAACGCGGGCGACCAGTTCGTCGAGCCGGACGGGTTTGCCCAGGAAGTCGTCCGCCCCGGCCTCGAGACCCTCGATGACGCTCCGATCCGAGCCCGAGCCCGTCATCAGCAGGATGGGCAGCGTCGCTGTCTCCGGGCGCTCGCGCAGCGACTTGACGACGTCCGTACCCGACATCCCCGGCAGCCCCATGTCGAGCACCAGGACATCCACGTGGCGCGAGTCGAGGATCTCCATCGCAGCTTCGCCGGTGGCAGCGTCCACGACCTCGAGGTCGTGCCGCCGAAGCGCCAGCACCAGCAGGCGGCGGAGGTCGTCCTGGTCGTCGACGACAAGGACGGTTCCAGATGGCCGGGGCGCGGTCATCGGGTGATGCCGTCGGGCTTGACGCGACCCCCCCTCGAACGTCTGACGGCGTCGAGCAGGTCGCCCGAGGTCACCGGCTTGGACAGGAACAGGGCGCCGCGCCGGACCACCCGATCCAGGTCGAGCGTCTCCGCGTTGTAGCCCGACAGCAGCACGACGCCGGCGTCGGGGAATCGATTGATGACCCGCTCCGCCAGGTCGATGCCCGACATGCCGGGCATGACCACGTCCGTCACGAGCACGTCGATCGATTCGGGTTGGTCGTCGAGACGTGCCATGGCGTCCGCGCCGTCGGCGGCCGCGGTGACATCGTAACCGGCACGCCGCAGCACGACCGATGTGAGCTCGCGGACCGATGTCTCGTCCTCGACGACCATGACGCTCCCCGACCCGGTTTGTGCCCGATCGTTGTGCCGCGGCAGCATGGTATCCGCGGGCGCGTCGACCCGCGGAAAGTAGAGCTTGAACGACGCGCCCATCCCGGGTTCCGAGTAGAGCCAGATGTGGCCGCCCGCCTGGCGGACGATCCCGTACGTGGTCGCGAGGCCGAGGCCCGTCCCGTGCCCCTGCTCCTTGGTCGTGAAGAACGGCTCGAATATGTGCTCCCGCGTCTCGGGACCCATACCCTGGCCGGTGTCGGTCACCGCCAGGTACACGTACGATCCGGGCACGACCTCGAGGTGCTTCAACGCGTAGGCGTCGTCAAGGTCGACGTTGCCGGATTCGATGGTGACCGTGCCGCCCTTTGGCATCGCATCACGCGCATTGATGGCGAGGTTGATCAGGATCTGGTCGAGCTGCCCATGGTCGACGCGCAGCCGGCCCGCGCCGGCCCCCGGCTTGACCACGAGCCGAACCTGCTCGCCGATCAGGCGTCGGAGGATCGGCTCGACGCTCGTGATGGCGTCGTTGAGGTCGATGACCTCTGGCCGGACCATCTGGCGTCGGCTGAACGCGAGCAATTGCGCGGTCAGCGTGGCCGCCCGGGTTGCGGCATCGCTGATCGCCTCGACGCTGCGCCGCGCGTCGTCGGCGTCGAGCTGGTCGCGCCGCTCCGGCGACAGGTCCTCGGACAGGAGCTCGGCGTACCCCTTGATGGCAAAGAGAACGTTGTTGAAGTCGTGGGCGATGCCGCCGGCCAGGCGGCCGATCGACTCGAGCTTCTGCGCCTCGAGGAGCTGGCTCTCGGCGGCCTTGCGCGCCGTGATGTCGATGATGGTCGCAAAGAACCGCAGGCCATCGGGGAGCTGGACGGGGGTCAGGCTGATCTCCACCGGGAACTCTGTGCCGTCCTTTCGACGCCCCGCCAGGTCGAGCCCGATGCCGTGTGGACGAGCGACCGGGCGTGCGATGAGACGGTCGCGCTGGATCACGTGTCGGTCGGCCACGCCTTCCGGGAGCAGCCGCTCGATCGGCGTGTCGAGCAGCTCTTCGGGCGCATAGCCGAAGGCGACCTCGGCCTGTCGGTTCAGGTAGGTGATCAGGCCCCGGGCATCCATGGCAACGATCGCGTTGGGCGACGCGTCGAGGACGACCAGCGAGGGCCCTCCGCCAGAATGGCTGGCGGGCGGCGAAGGGGCGCTGGGTGGCGCGGAAGGTTCCGCCTTCACTAATCCCTCCCCCCGGTCAGCAGCGTGAGCAATGGCGAGTGCGGGCAATGATTGCGTCCGTGCCAAGCGCTTGGCAATCGCCCTAAGCGCACCTGACAATCGCCTACGTGGAGGAGGCGGACGCCGGATATCTCGTCGCAACCATACTCCGCTGTCCCGTACCGCGGGTGTCCGTTATGACATCGTCGCGGCCGTCACGACCGCGTCAGCCCGGGCGCGCACGTTCGGATGGCCGGTCACCGCGGCCAGGAACGAGGTCCGGTCCACCGTCAGGAGCACCGTCTCGACCCTCGCGATCACCGTCGCGGTGCGGGGCACGTTCCGGAGCAGGGCGATCTCGCCAAACCCGTCGCCCCGCTCAACCAGGTCGCGGAGGTGGCGCCCCTCCCGCTCGACGCGGACCGCCCCGCTCGACAGCACGTAGTACTGATCGCCGACATCGCCCTCGGCGATCACGACCGTTCCGGGCGCGACCGTCAGCCAGGCGGCCCGCCGGGCGATCGCCTCCAGACCGGGGGCGGGCAAGGGTTCGAACAACGCGACGCGCCGGAGGAGCGCGATAGCCTCCGCTGGGACCGCTGTCCGCGCATCGAGCGCCACGAGATGCGACCAGGCGAGTGCCACGATGACCGGCAGGACGCCCGCGCTGACCAGGACGGCACCCGTCAACCCGAACACGGCGACGAAGAGCGGCACCATGAGCGAGCCAACGGCGAGCGCGGCCATGGCGAGACCCTCCTGGATTCCGAACACCCTGGCCAGAACATCGTCCTGAACGGACCGCTGGAGGATGGTGCGCCCCGCGACATCGACGATGGCGAGCCCGGCACCGCCAACCACGATCAGGATCGTGGCCACGATCGGTGACGCGAGCCAACCCGAGAGGCCGAACGCGAGGCCCCACAGGCATGCGCCGGCAGCCGCCACGCTGGCCAGTCTCCCGCGACCGACGAGCATGAACGCGGTCGCCCCTCCGGCGATCGTGCCGGCGCCGAGCGCCGCGTTCAGGATCCCGGCCCCCGGTTCGCCCATGCCGAGCAGGTCCAGGGCCATCAGCACGAACAGCACATCGGCGGAACCGATCATCAGCATGCGCGCGGACATCAGCCCGACGACGACCCGCGCGTCCGCGTCGCCGAGCACGGCACGGATGCCCGCGATCATCGCCGCGGATCGGCGGGGCGCCGCGTCCGCAGCGGCACCTGGCCGTGGTCGCGGACGCGGCTCGTCAGTTCCGTGTGACCGGAGGCGCGCCACGAGGACCGCGCCGCCGAGCACCGCCGCGGCGGAAATCGCGAACACGGCGGGCGGGCCGGCCTGGGTGAGGACCGCGGCGGCAATCAGCGGCCCGAGCAGGATCCCGGCGCCTTCGATGATCCCGGCGGCCCCGTTGGCCGAGGTCAGCTCGTCCGGCGTCTGGGACAGGGCCGGCATCAGCGCCGATTGGGTCGGGCGCACAAGGACGAGCGGCGCTCCCCCCAGCGCGGCCACGAGGTAGACGATCGAGACCGGCCAGCTGGCGGCCATGGCCAGCGTGGTCGCGGCGAGCCCAACACCGTAGGCGAGGTAGCCGACGCCGAGCACCCGATCACGCGGATACCGATCGCCCATGCCCGCGGCGGCGGGGGCGAGCACGGCCGCAGGAACAAGCATGAGCACGGCCACGAACCCGACCGAGGCGGGGCCGGTTGCCTCGTAGGCAAAGAGCAGGATCGCGACCCATGTCGCGAATTCGGCGGCATTGAAGGCCAGGAACGCGGCCAGGAGGCGGCGCAGATCCCGATTCCGCAGGATCCGCGCCGCCATCGCGCGCGAGCGGCTCACGCCGTCGAGGGAGGATCGGAGCCGGGCGGCATCGCGAGAGTGTACGACCGGCGTCTGCCCCGGTCAGCCGTGAGGCAAGACCGGCGTGGGGGTGGGAGTGCCCGGTTGTCAGCCGGGCGAGCCGGCCGCCTCCTCAAAGGCGGGGATCCCGTTCGTGTCCCCGGATGCCGTCACCGGCCCCGCGTCGTCGTCGGTGGGTGTCGCGGCTCCGGCGTCCTCGGTCGCGTTGGCAAAGTCGTCGGCCTCGGTCGACGCAGTCGCAACGGACCCCGGGGCGATCGGCTTGTCCGGATCGATGTCGAGCCGCTCGTCGCGGGCACCCATGGCCGCCAGTCGCTCGCGAGCCTCCCGGGCGACCTCGTCCACGCGTCGCCGGATCGACGGTTGACGGAGCAGCGCCCAGGCTCCGATGGCCACGGCGCCGGCCACGATGAGCAGCACCGGCCACCGAGAACGGCGGGTCCGTGGCTGCACCAGCCGGACAACGGGGTTCCCGGATCGGCGCCCAAGTGGCAGGCCGAACAGCCGTCCGCGTCGCGAAGCCGGCCGCACGAATCGGGCGATCGTGGCGCCGGCGGCGACGAGCCTGCCCAGGTCGGCGCTGGTGACGGCGATGGCCGGGACCTTGAGACCCGCGTTTCGAGCCCGGGCGAGGTCGACCTCCGGCAAGCGGGCGCCGGACAGCGAGCGGACGATGTCGTCGCGCTTGATCTCGGGGAGATGGAGCTCCGGCAGGCGGACCTCCTTGAGAGTGAACTCAGGCATCGGACTGCCTCCGCCGTGCGACTTGTGGTGCGTCAAGGATACGCTGGGGACCGGGGTGGGACGTTCGGAAGCCGTGCCGAAGCGTCGCGGCGGCGTTGCAGCGTGCGACGCGCACGGCTCGCCAGGACCCCGGCCGAGAACCCCGCGGCTGCGCGCCGGATCGCGGCGGCTCAGACCTTGACGGTGATCAGCATCCAGGGGCTGCGGTTGCCCGCTCGATCGCGCGCCCGGATCCGGTACTCGTAGGTCCGCGAACGCGGCAGCGTCTCGGTCACGCTGGTGACGGTCCGATAGCCGAGTGCCCGCCAGGAGCCACGAACGACGCGGCGCTGTACCTCGTAGTCGCGGAGTCCGGCGGTCAGGACCTGGAGCCGGGGGTCGCCGCCTGTCCAGCGGACGGTGACGCGCGCGCGGGTCGAGTCGACCACTCGACGCGAGGTCGTCCCGGACTTGACCCAGGCCGCCGTGCGGTCCGTACGCTTGACGACGACGCCGGCGTAATACCGTTTGCCGCTCACCGGCGAGACGGCGGCCCCGAATCCGACGTAGTTGAAGTCGTTGGACAGCAGGATCGAGCGATGCGGCGGCGAGCCGAGCCAGGCGCTGACGGCCTGGGCCGTCGAGTCCGTTGCCGCCGGCCAGGTATTCCAGACGATCACCTCACCCGCGCCGAACCACGGGATACCCGCCGCGACGATCTGGTCGAACACGTCGCTGCCGTCGGGGTTCTGGTGGCTCATGACATCGGTCGCGGCCATCGCCTCGGCGCGCTGCCGGGCGATCGCCACGACGGCCGGGTCGACCCGGAGCTCGACGAGGCCCTGCGCCGTGCGCTCGGCGTTGACCAGGGACCCGAGCGTGGCCTCGGCCTGTACCAGGGTCGTGAGATCGAAGGACGGCAGGGCGGCCGCGGCCGGCCCCGCGAGAGAGACCACGAGGAGACCGGCGAGCGCGAGGGCACCGAGGCGGCGGACGGCGTTTGGCACGAGACGATCGTCGGCGACCGGAGAGCTCCCGGGTATGGGCTATGGGTCAGGGTCGGCGTGGCGCGTTGGTACCGGCGGTGACGTGCCAGACGGGCCCAGGGTGGTCCCGGGGTCGTGTGGCCCGGATGCACCCGGCTGGGGCGCGGGTGTGGGACCATGCCAGGCGATCTCGTACCCGAAAGGAGCGTCCCCATGGCTGCCATCCGCCGAGCTGAAACGACCTGGTCCGGCCCGCTCGCGACCGGCTCGGGCGCGGTCAGCGCCATCTCGTCGAGCGTGTTCACGGCACTCCCCGTGACCTGGTCCGCCAGGACGGAGACGTCCGACGGCAAGACCAGTCCCGAGGAGCTGGTGGCCGCGGCGCACTCCGCCTGCTTCGCCATGGCGCTCTCGGGATCGCTGGCCCGGGCGGGCACGCCGCCCGAGCGCCTGGACGTCTCCGCGGAGGTCACCTTTGACAAGGTCGAGGCGGGCTGGCGGGTCGTCTCCAGCGCCCTTACCGTTCGCGGTCGGGTGCCGGGCATGTCCGCCGAGGACTTCGACGCGGCCGCGGAGCAGACCAGGACGGGCTGTCCGATCAGCCAGGCCCTGATCGGCAACGTCGCGCTCACCGTCGAGGCGACGCTGGAAACCTAGGCGCCGCCGATCGTCAGCAGCCGCCGAGGGTTGTCCACGGTCATCGTCTCGATCT
>JBBEBJ010000032.1:0-25175 GCA_040882425.1 Chloroflexota bacterium
CGGGCGGGTCCGCCGCGTCGGGACGGGCGGCCGGGTCCGCCTCGCGGCTGGGCCGCCGGTCATCGGGGCAGGTCTCCGGGTGTCAGCCTGCCGCCGACGCGAGCGGCGTGCCGCTCCGCCGCCAGTCGCACGATCCATGCGCACACCGCGCCGAACGAATGACCGCCCTCGGCCGGGAGGGTCGGGAACAGGCTGATCGGCGTGAAGCCGGGGATGGTGTTGATCTCCGACAGGTAGATCGCGTCGCCGACGAGCAGGAAGTCGATCCGGGCAAACCCCTCCGCGCCAACGGCCCGGTACGCGTCGCGGGCGATCTTGAGGATCGTGGCGCGCTGGATCTCGGTGACCTCGGCCCGGGTGGACGTCTCCGACAGGCCCGGTGTGTATTTGGCGGCATAGTCGTAGAACTCGTGGCCCGAGACGATCTCGCCCGGGCCGTACAGCTCGAGGGCGGCCGGATCGTTGCCGATGACCGACACCTCCAGGTCGCGCGCGCCCGCGAGGTACGTCTCGGCGAGGGCGAGCATGTCATAGCGAAACGCGAGGCGGAGGGCCGCGTCGAGCTCGGACGGATCGTGGACCAGCGTCATCCCGACCGAACTGCCGAGACGCGCCGGCTTGACCATCAGCCGGGGATCGGCGGATCCCGCCGCGAACGCTTCGAGCTCGAGGCGAACGCCGTCCGGATCACGCTCCCAGCGGGCCGCCCGGATCTCGCGCCAGTCCGCGACCGGCAGACCGAGCCCCCGGCACATCCGCTTGAACAACGCCTTGTCCATTCCGATCGCCGATGCCGCCACGCCGGACCCCGTGTACGCCACCCCGGCGGCCTCGAGCAGGGCCTGGACCGTACCGTCCTCGCCAAACGGTCCGTGGAGCGCGATCGCCACCACGGGAGCGGGCTGCGCGGCGGCGATCCGGTCGATGGCGGCGCCGACGGCAAGTGGACCCTCGGCCCCGAGCGTGGCGGGTTCGTCGTAGTCGGCCGCGGATCGTTCGCCACGGCGATGGTCTCGAGGCAGCCACCACCAGCCGCCGGCGAGATCGATGAGCACCTGCTCGACCGCGTGACCCAGGTCGGCCAGCGCCGCCGCGATCGCGGTCCCCGACACGATCGACACGTCGTGCTCGGCGGACGGGCCGCCAAGGAGGACCACGACGGGCGGGGCAGCGGTCACGACGGCGTCCACGCGGACCAGTCGCCGAGGAATTCGATCTCGAACTCCAGCACGATCCCGTACCGTGTCGAGATCTCACCGCGGACCCGCTCCGCGAGCCGGCGGACGTCCGCCGCGGTGCCCTTCTGGTCGTTGACGATGAAGTTGGCGTGCTTCTCGGACACCACCGCGCCACCGATGCGCAGCCCCTTGAGACCGGCCGCGTCGATCAGCCGTCCGGCGGAGTCCCCCGGCGGGTTGCGGAACACGCTGCCGGCCGACGGGAGCCCGATCGGCTGGTGCGCCTGGCGCCAGCGGCGGATGTCGTCGAGGCGCTCCTTGATCGTCCCGGGCTCCGCCGCGGCGAGACGGAAGGTCGCCTCCAGGATGAGCTCGGCGGCTGCCCCCGGCGAGCCGTGCTTGAACCGGCTGTCGCGGTAGCCGAACGCGAGCTGATCGACCGGGAGCAGGGATTCCGAGCCGTCGGCCGCGAGCACCCGGGCGGTTTCGAGGATCGCGGCCACGTCGCTCTCGTGCGCGCCGGCGTTCGCCCAGACGGCGCCCCCGACGGTCCCGGGGATGGCGAGGCCGAATTCGAGCCCGGTCAGTCCCGCGCGCTGCGCCTCGGTGGCGGCTCGGGCCATCTGGACGCCCGATTCGGCGATGTACCGCTCGCCGTCGATCCGCGATCCCTCGGCCCGGACCCCGATCACCAGGCCTCGCACGCCGGCATCCGCGATGACGACGTCGCTCCCCCGGCCCAGGATCAGGTGGGGCAGCTCGCGCGCGCGCGCGAACCGAACAAGCGCGCGGAGCTCGAACGCGTTGTGCGCGATGGCGAACAGGTCGGCCGGACCACCGACCCGCATCGTGGTGAAGCGCGCGAGCGGCTCGTCCCGGGACGTCTTGACCCCGATCCGGCGCTGGATGTCGGTCCCGGTTGCGATCGGATCGAACGCGACCGTCATGCGGGCGCGCCTCGCGCGAGCCGCTCGATCCGCTCGGCGTCGGGTGGTGGCCGGCGGTCGGCCGCCGCCAGGACGAGCTCGGCTACCGCGGCCGCCGCGCCGGGGCGACCCAGCGAACGAGCGGCCGCGGACATGGTGGCGTGGGCCTGTGGGTCGGCGAGGAGGGTCGCCGCCTCGAGCAGTGCCGACGCATCAAAGGCGGCGTCCTCGACCACCCGGGCAGCCCCTGCCTCGACGAGGCTCGCGGCATTGGCGCGCTGGTGACCGGCGGCGTGCGGGTACGGCACGACGACCATCGGCAGACCGAGGGCAGTGACTTCGGCCAGCGTCGATGACCCGGCCCGACCCACCACAAGGTCGGCCGCGGCCAGCACCGTCAGCATCTCGTCGCGCAGGAACGGGTGGGGCCGGTAACGGGCACGGACGGTCCCGGGCAGGGCCTCCCGTCCGGCTAGCGCCGAGGGATACCCGTCCTCGCCGGTGACATGGATCACCGTGACCCGATCCACCAGGCGCGGGAGGGCCTCGGCCACGGCCGCGTTGAAACGGACGACGGTTTGCGATCCGCCAAAGACCAGCAACACGCGCTCGCCGGGTGCGATGTCCAGCCGGATTCTCGCCGCCTCCCGGTCGATGTCGGCGACGTCGCGGATCGGCGTCCCCGTGACGAAGCACGGTCGACCGCGGGTCGATGATGCGAGGGCCCGGCAGGTCGCTTCGAACGAGACGGCGATCGTCGTCGCAAGGCGCGCCGTCGCGCGGACGGCTCGCCCCGGGATCACGTTGCCGTCCCAGAGCACGACCGGGATGCCCATCGCCGCGGCGGCGAGGAGGACCGGCACCGCCACGTACCCGCCGGTCGTGAAGATCGCGGCCGGTCGGTCGCGCGCCAGGTTGACGGTCGCCTGCGCCACGGAGGCCGCCAGGCGGATCGGATCGAGGACAACGTGGACGTCCGCCGCCGTGGTCCGCAGCGAACGGGCCGCCAGACGACAGAAGGGGATCCCCGCGGCCGGAACCAGGCTCGCCTCGAGCCCCCGGTGGCCGCCGAGCCAGCGAAGCGCGGGCGGGTCAGGACGCGCGCGGAGCGATCGCGCGACGGCGAGTGCCGGGTAGATGTGTCCGCCCGTCCCGCCGCCCGCGATCAGCAGTCGCATCGTCGTTCCATGTCCCACTCTCCACGGTCTCGCGGGAGATCGATAGCAGGATCCCAACCGCGGCAAAGCTGATGATGAGCGATGAGCCCCCGGCGCTGATGAACGGCAGCGTGATCCCGGTGATCGGCAGCAGCGCCACGACGACCCCGATATTGAGGAACGCCTGCAGGCAGAGCCAGGCGGTGATGCCCGCCGCCAGCAGCGCGCCAAAGGTGTCGGGCGCCGCGAGGGCCACCCGGACGCCAGAGTACGCCAGGATCAGGAACAGCCCGATCACGGCCACCGAGCCGATCAGCCCGAACTCCTGTCCGACCTCGGCGAAGATGAAGTCGTTGAAGGCGTTCGGGACGAAGATCTTGCTGGTCCCGAGACCGGTCCCCAGGATCCCGCCGACGGCGAGCGCCAGCAGTCCCTGGACGGTATGGAACCCCTCCCCGAGCGGGTCGAGCCACGGGTTCTGCCAGACGCGGATCCGGTCGAGCTGGTAACCGCGCAGGCCCACCACGATCATGGCGACCGCCGCCCCCGAGAACATCGTCGCGAGGTGGAACAGGTTGGCACCCGCCACGAAGAACATCGTGAAGGCGGTCATGGTCAGGACGCCGGTGGTGCCCAGGTCGGGCTCCCTGAAGACGAGCGCGATGATCGGCGTCACGATGATCAGGAACGGGATCGTCCCGCCCCAGAAGCCCCGGATCCCGCGCCCGCGGCCGGCGAACCAGTGGGCAAGGTAGATGACCATCGCCAGCTTGGCGATCTCGGCCGGGTGGATCGCCGGGAGCGAGCCGAGCCTGAGCCATCGCGCCGATCCCCCGACCACGATGTTGAACTCCGGGACGAAGACGAGCACCAGCAGGACGACCGCCAGGATATAGAACGGGATGGAGGCCAGCCGGAGCAGTCGATAGTCCACGCGCATCATGACCGCCATCGCCACGAGCCCGAGGAGGGCCCACTGGATCTGCGGACCGACGGTGGCAAACGTGTCGGCGTCCTGTGACAGGTAGCCCTTCAGCGCCGACGACGAGTAGACCATCAGGATCCCCAGGGCGGTCAGGGCGATGACCACGACGAGGATCACGTAATCGGCCCCGTGGCGTTCGCGGCGGACGGCGCCGGCTCGGCTCTTGACCGGCGTCCGGTTGACCATGGTCGTCGGCTCGGCGGGTGGTGTTTCCTCATCGCCACGAGACCGGATCCGCGGGATTGACACCGCCAGGTTCATCGCGTTCCTCCCCTCGCGCGATCCGCGGCGAGTGCTGCCACCGCGGCCCGGAACGCCTGCCCTCGGGCGGCGTAGTCGGCGAACATGTCGAAGCTGGCGGCCGCGGGGCTCAGGAGCACGGTCGCGGGACCCTGCGACACGCCGGACGATGCCCCCAGCGCGTCGCGGGCGATCGCGTCCGCTCGGCGGACGGCCGTCTCGAGATCGGCGGCCCGCTCCGTCTGCGCCAGGCCTGCGGCGCGGAAGCTCGCCTCGAGGTCCGGCCCGCTCTCGCCGATCAGGACCGCAGCCACCGCCCGTTCGGCAACGACCGGGGCCAGGGCGTCGAGGTCGAGACCCTTGGCGCGCCCTCCGGCGATCAGCACGATTGGCGGCTCGAAGGCGTGGAGGGCGGCCGCAACGGCGTCCGGCTGCGTTCCCTGCGAATCGTTGATGAAGCGGACGCCGTCGATGACGGCCACGCGCTCGAGCCGGTGTTCGACGCCTTCGAAGCCAGGCGCCGTCTTGCGGATCGCCTCCGGCGTGACGCCGAAGAGCAGTGCCGCGGCAATCGCAGCGAGCGCGTTGGAAACGTTGTGCGCGCCCGGGATGGCGAGCTCGGAGACCGGCATGATCCGCCCGTCCGAGCCCGTCGTCGCCCGCCCGCCGCCCGCGAGCGCGAGTCGGTTGATCCCGGCCGCCACGATCCAGCCGTCGACGATGCCGAGGCCGCCGCCGTTGCCCGGGAGCGGCCAGTCGCGGCGATAGAACACGACCGGGGCACGCCCCAGGTCCGCGTACCCGGCGACGACCGGATCCTCGGCATTGAGGACGACTGCGCCGTCGCGGGCGACCAGCTCGGCCAGGCGGCGCTTGACCCGCCGGTACGCCTCGAGGCTTCCGTGGCGGTCGAGGTGGTCCGCCGTCACATTGGTGTAGACCGCCACCGTGGTCCCGCGCGACAAGGTCGGCAGTTGCAGCTCGGACAACTCATCCACCACCCGGTGTTCGGGCGTCAGCTCCGGGAGACGCTCGATGATCGGGATCCCGATGTTGCCGCCCAGGACGACTGGATGATCCGGGTCGGCCGCCAGCAGCGACGCGATCAGGGACGCGGTCGTGGTCTTGCCCTTGGTGCCCGTGACGCCGATCGTCGGCGCCGGACAGAGGCGGAGGAACAGGTCCGCCTCGGACACCAGCGCCGGAGCCGTCGGGTCGCCGCCCGCCCGCGCATCGACGAGCGCCCGGAGCGCGGCCCGAAGGCGCGGTTCGGTGGTCGGATAGTCGGGCGTGATCGAGGGTGACGTCGCCACGAGGTCGGCGCCGGCCCAGGTCGTGACCGGGTCGACCGCCGCGCCGAGCGCAAGGGTGATCGGCCGGCCCTCGAGGCTGGCGATGGCGTCCGCAAGGTCCGCTGGCTCACGTCCGTCGTAGACGGTAACCCGGGCCCCCGTATCGGCGAGGAAGCGGGCCAGCGCCAGCCCGCTACGGGCAAGCCCCAGCACGGTCACCGGCCGGTCCCGCAGCCCGCCGGATCGGATGGCTGCGAGGTCGAGTGCGTCGAGATCGATCGGGCGCGCGGATGCGGTCATCGTCGTCACTGCAGCCGATCCAGCGAGGCGAGGAAGAGGGTCACGCCGAGCAGCGCGGCGAGGATCCCCAGGATCCAGAACCGGATCGTGATCTTCTCCTCGTCCCAGCCGCCCAGCTCGAAGTGATGGTGGATCGGGCTCATCCGGAAGAGCCGCCGGCCGCCGGAGACGCGGAAGTAGGCGATCTGGAGGATGACCGAGCCCGTCTCGATGACAAAGATGATCCCGATCAGCGGCAGGACCAGGATCTGCCCGGTGATCAGCGCCGTGACGGCGAGGGTAGCGCCGAGCGACAGCGCTCCAGAGTCCCCGATGAAGATCTGGGCCGGGTGGACGTTGAACCAGAGAAACCCGAGGAGCGCGCCGATGATCAGCGCGCACAGGAGGGCCAGGTTCGGCTGGGCCGGATTGTTGAGCAGCGCGATCAGCATGAACGCCACGAACGCGATGGCGACCGTGCCGCCCGACAAACCGTCGAGACCGTCCGTGATGTTGACGCCGTTGGCGGCCGCCACGATCGCGAACGCAGCGAAGACGACATAGGCGCGCGGGTCCACGGCGACCGCGCCGACGAACGGGACGGCGATGGCGGTGATGGCGTAGGTCTGCTGGATCTGCCAGGCGGCGACGATCGCCACCGCGGTCAGCCAGACCAGCTTCCAGCGGGCCCTGATCCCCTCCCCGGTCCGCGCATTGAGGTAGTCGTCGAACGCGCCCAGGAGACCGACGCTCGCGAGCGCAGCGATCGGGGCGAAGGTGGCCGGGTCCGGCTCCTGCCGCAGGAAGAAGTAGATCGCGAGGACCACGCCGACGATGAGCAGCCCGCCCATGGTCGGCGTACCTTCCTTGAGGTAATGCGCCTCCGGCCCTTCGAGGCGGATCCGCTTGCCGAACCCGAGGGCTTGCAGCACTCGGATGTACGGCGCCATCAGGATCACGACGATGGCAAACGCCAGCAGGAGACCCTGGATCAGGTCGACCGTGCCGACCGTCATCGATGCCCGCCTCGACCGGACGAGTCGCCGGCCAGCTCGTCGCGGAGCCCATCCACCAGGCGATCGAGGCCGATCCCGCGGGACGCCTTGACGAGCACGACGTCACCGACCCGCAGGCGCGGCGGCAGGGTCGCCAGGACCGCGTCGGCATCGCGGGCGGTCGTGATCCGCCCTGGGTCCATGCCGGCGTCGAGCGCGCCCTCGGCGATGGGCGCGGCATCGCGGCCGACGACCACCAGCCAGTCCACCGAGCGGGCGGCCGCCTCCCCGACCGTCCGGTGGCCGTCCTCGCTCGCCTCGCCGAGCTCGAGCATCTCGCCCAGCACGGCGCCACGCCGACCGGGCAGACCGCTCAGCAGCTCGAGCGCGGCGACCACCGAGCGCGGCGACGCGTTGTAGGAGTCATCGACGAGCGTGATGCCGCCGGCGCGGACCAGCTGCGCCCGGTGCGGCGCCGACCAACCGGTGGCGAGCCCGGCGGCGACCTCCGCGAGGGTGAGCCCCGCGGCGCGCCCGACGGCGGCGGCGGCGAGCGCGTTGTGGACCGAGAGGCGCCCGAGGGTGGGGATCGCGACCGGCTGACGCGAACCTTCGACGCGCAGCACGAAGCGCATGCCCGCCAGGCCGGTCGATTCGACCGCTTCGGCGGTGACGTCGGCGGAATCATCGAAGCCGTAGCTCAGCACCCGGGCCACCGTCCTCCCGGCCATCCGCCGGACGATCCGGTCGTCGGCGTTGAGGACCGCCGTGCCCTCCCGCGGCAGGGCTTCGAGGAGCTCGCCCTTGGCCGCCTCGATCGCCTCGATCGAGCCGATACGGGCCAGGTGGACCGGCTGGACGGCGGTGACCACGCCGATCAGCGGGCGCGCGATACGGGCAAGCTCGGCGATCTCCCCGCCGACGTACATACCCATCTCGAGCACGACCGCCTGGTGCTCCGGACCCAGCCGGAGGACGGTCAGCGGCAACCCGATCTCGTTGTTCTGGTTCCCTTCGCTCCGAAGCGTCCGGAAGCGCCGGGCGAGCACCGCGGCAATGGCCTCCTTGGTGGACGTCTTGGCGATGCTCCCGGTCACGCCCACCACGAGCGGGTCAAACCGCTTCCGCCAGCCCGCGGCCAGCGCACCAAGCGCGGCCAGCCCGTCCGCGACCCTCACGATCGTCACGTCGCCAAGGCGCGCCGGCTCCGGGACGGGACGGGTCACGATCAGGGCGGCGGCGCGCCGCTCGATGGCCTGGGCAAGAAAGGCGTGGCCGTCGACACGCTCGCCGGGAAGGGCAACGAAGACCTGTCCCGCTTCCACCAGCCGCGAATCGACCGCGGCACCCCGGATCGGGCGATCGGATCGGGCAACGAGTCGGCCACCGGTCAGGCTGACCAGGTCGTCGGCGGTCAGCGCGGGCGCCGATGGATCCCCCGGCCCCAGGCTCGACGGATCGACGTCGGTCACGGGCGCCAGTGTCGCACAGGGCCCTGTCACCGGTCGGCCGCGAGGGCCGGGACCGTCGGGCGGTCGGTCAGCAGATCCGGTGTCGTGATGGCGTTGGTCGCGATCCGCCGGAACAGCTCGAACGACATGACCGGCATCTCCAGGTGACCGATCCGCGCCACCGTCGGCGTGCCCTCCTCGATCTGGATCGCGACGACCAGGTCCGGGATCCCGGTCTGCCGGCCGATATACCCGACGAACGAGTAGTTGAACAAGTTGCGCTTCCAGGCGCCCTTGCCGCCGTTCGCCTTCGCATCCCAGATCTGCGCGGTGCCCGTCTTGCCGCCGACGTCGTATCCCGGGACCTGCGTGCGATCCCGGTAGAAGGGCACCTCCGTGACGACGTGCCGCATCATCTTGACAAGCGTTCGCGACAGCCCCGCGTCGATGACCTGCGTCGGCGGAGTCACCGGCACGTCCTCGTCGCCGACGCCCTGCACGACGTGCGGCTGGACCAGCATCCCGCCGTTCACCAGCGCCGCGAACGCGGTGGCCAGCTGGATCGGCGTCACGGCCACGCCCTGGCCGAACGCCCCGTTGGCCAGGTCGATCTCGCGCCATGGTGTCAGCGCCGGATCGCGGACGATCCCACGGACCTCACCGGCCAGGTCGATCCCGGTGGGCTCGCCGTAGCCCAGGCGCAGCCACATGTCGTAGAGGATGGACGACGATTCGCGCGTGCTGTCGCCGAGGCCGAGGGCCACCTTGGCGGCGACCACGTTGCGCGAATAGGCGATGCCGTCCTCGAACGTCATCCAGCCCATGCCCTTGCGGTCGGCATTGTCGATCTTGGTCCGACCGCCGTCGAGGCGGAGCGTCCCGACGTCCTTGATCCGGGTCGACGGCGTGACGGTCCCAAGATCGAGGGCCGCAGTCGCCGTCATCATCTTGAAGACCGACCCGGGTTCGTAGACGCTCGACACGACGGGATCCATGAAGCGCGACGGATCGGCTGACGCGATGGCCCTGTAGTCGTTCGCGTCGTACGACGGGTACGTTGCCTCCGCGTACACCTCACCGGTGTACGGGTCGAGCACGATCGCGGAGACACGCTTGGCCCTGTCGGCGATCCACGCGGCGAGCAGCTCCTGCTCCACGCGCACCTGCAGCCCCGCATCGATGGTCAGACGCACGTCGGTTCCAGGCGTCCCTGGCTGAATCACCGTGGCGCGCTCGAGCACGGCACGGCCGGTCGCATCGCGGTCGGCCACGACGAGCCGCGGCGATCCGGCGAGCGCTCCCTGGTACGCCTGCTCCACGCCGTACTGGCCGACGCCGTCGCGGTTTACGAAGCCAAGCAGGTGCGCCGCCAGCGTCGTGTCGCGACCACCGCCCACCTGCGGGAAGACACGCTCCGGCTCGGGCTCGAGCGACAGGTCGAACATGCGCCCGTTGGCAACGCCGGCCCGGATCCGGTCGGCCATCGTGCGCTCCAGGCCATGCCGCAGCACCAGGTACCGGCTGTCGGAGGCCAGCTTGTCGCGCAGGGCGAGCGTGGCCGCCTCGTCGAGCTCGAACAGTCTCGCAAGCTCCGCCACCGTGGCCCGTCGCTCGTCCGCGGACAGGAGGTACGGCGCGGCGACGAGACGCTCACGCTGGACGGTCGTGGCCAGGATCACGGTGCCGCTGCGGTCGTACACGTCACCGCGCTGGCTCGGCGTCTCGAGCCGCACCGTCGTCTGGTCGGCGGCCGCCAGCAGAAGACGATCGCGATCGAGCACCTGCCAGTACGCGGCCCTGGCCGTCAGCGCGAGCGAGCTCACCACGAAGATCAGGAGCAGGGTGAGCAGGCGGATACGTGAAACCGTCCGACCCGGCATGGCGGTTGGGTCGATCGCCTAGCGAGCTGGCAGGACGATGGGTTCGGTCAGCTGGCCAAGCCCGTCGTCGATGGCCAGCTTGCGGATCGCGGGCTCCCGGCCGAGGCGGTCGAGGTCGGATCGAACGTCGTCCTCGCGCGCCTCCAGGCGTTGGCGCTCGAGCGACAGCCGGCCGATGTCGAGCCCGGTCGCCGAGACGCGGACCTGCTGGGCCAGGGAGAAGAAGGCGAGCATGAAGGCCACCACGATGGAGCCGAGGATCAGGCCGAGACGGTCGGTCCGCTGGCCGGCGCGAAAGGCGCCGCGCACGCGTCGCCGCCCGAGCGTGGGGCCCTCGGCGATCCGCGGACGCCGCGGCAGCGCGATGGTTCGCGGTCGGGCTCCTTCGTAAACGGCCATCGGTCAGTCGCCCAACGCAAACCGGATGCGCGGCGCACGCGGATCGAGGAACGCAAGCGGGTCGGACTGAGCGGCCGATCCCCAATCGCCAAGGTCGAACTCGAATGCCTCCGCGTGCTGCCCGCGATCGTGACGCTCGCGGACCTCGTGCTGGCGGCGCCCGTAGGTCTTGCGGCGACTCGTCTGGTGGCGCTTGCTCATTGGGGGCTCCTCCTCCTTCCGAACACGATCCCTGACACCTGGGCCCTAGGCGGCGAGTCGCTCGGCGGCCCGCAGACGGGCGCTCCGAGCACGTGGGTTGGCGCTGATCTCGGCGACCGTCGGTGTCAGCGACGGTCGGGTGACCAGACGCAGGCGCGGGTTACGCCCGCAGACGCAGATCGGCACCTCCGGCGGGCAGACGCAGCCGCGCCGCTCCGACTGGAGGAACCGCTTGACGATCCGATCCTCGAGCGAGTGGTAGCTCAGGACGACGAGCCGTCCGCCCGGCCGCAGCAGGTCCAGGGCGGCGTGAAGCCCGGCGTCGAGGGCGTCCAGCTCCTCGTTGACGGCGATCCGGAGGGCCTGGAAGACCCGCGTCGCCGCGTGCGTCCGGCGCGGTTGTCGCGGGTTCACGGGCAGCACCCGCTCGACGAGCGCCGCGAGCTCCTCCGCGGTGGTGATCGGCGCGACCCGTCGGGCATCGACGATGGCGCGAGCGATTCGGTGTGCCTTCGGCTCCTCGCCGTAGCGGCGGAAGAGGGCGGTCAGCTCGGCGGCGTCGAGCGTGGCGAGCAGCTCCGCAGCGGGAACGCCTCGGCCCGGGTCAAAGCGCATATCGAGACGTCCGCCGGCTCGAAAGCCAAACCCGCGTTCGCGGTCGACGAGCTGGAAGCTCGACAGGCCCAGGTCAAAGAGACAGCCATCGACGGTCCCGAAGCCGGCAGCCGGGGCCACGGCCGCGAGCTCGCGGAAGTTGGCCTGGCGCAGGACGAGCCGGTCACCAAAGCGTGGGCGAAGCCGGGCTTCGACGCGGGCGATCGCGGCGGGATCGGCGTCGAGTCCAAGGAGGCGGCCATCGGGGTTGGCCGCCTCCAGAATCCGCTCGGTGTGCCCACCGCCGCCCAGGGTGGTATCGATCTGAAGGCTGCCGGGAGCGGGCGCGAGCATCTCGATGACCTCGTTCGCCAGCACCGGCAGGTGCCCTTCGTACATCTCTCCTCCATCCCGGACGAATCGGATCCCGAGCGGATCCTGGAAGCGCATGAATTGGGAGCTAGATCCCGAGCCCCTCGAAGGCGCGGGCCAGCTCGTCGGGGTCGTCGAGGGCCCGGCGGTAGTCGTCCCACCGTTCGGGCGCCCAGATCTCCGCGTGGTCGCGCGAGCCGACGATCACGGCTTCGTTGCCGAGACCGACAAGCTCGCGCAGATAGGCAGGCAGCAGGATCCGGCCCTGGCGATCCATCTCGGCCTCGGTGGCGCGACCGAAGATCGACCGCTGGAACCGACGGGCCAGCGGGTTGGTGATGGGGAGCGCTCCGACCTTTGCGGAGAGCTCGTCCCAGCTTGCCTTCGTGTGGATCGCCAGGCAGTCGTCGATCCAGGCCGACACCATCGAGCCTGGGTCGAGGCGCGCGCGGAACTTGACCGGGACGGCCATCCGCCCCTTGTCGTCCACCGTGTGCCGGTACTCGCCGGTGAACACCGTTGGGTCTACCCCTGCGTCGCTCGTGGCTGGGGTGCGTGGGTGGTTTTCCCCACTTCTCACCACTTTGGACCACTTCGCTGCATTCTAGCGCGCGAAACGGCGCCGTCAAGGACGATTTCGCGGGGTCGCCTTCGCTCGGTGGCCGTCGACCGGCAGGCGCGGTCTGCGGCTCGGGCGGCCCGATCAGGTCGCCGCGGCCACGTGTGGCTACCGGGTCGGCGGCGGCAGCCTCAGCTCCTGGCCGGCCACGAGCGGGGTCGTCTCGGTCCAGGGGTTGCGCTCGGTGACCACGTCGAATGGCACGCCGAAGTAGCGCGCGATACTGACGAGGTTGTCACCTTGCCGAACCCTGTAGACCCAGCAGTCCGGCTCATCCCCGCAGGACTCGAGCAACGCATAGCGATCCGAGCTCGGGAGAGGGGTGGCGGTCGGCGGTGACGGTGTGGCGGAGCTGCTCGGTGCCGCCGTCGCCGCCCCAACGCTGGCCTGTGCGCCTGGCTCGGGGCTTGGCGTAGCGGATTGCGTGGGTGGCTCGGTCGCGGGAGGCGCCGACGCATCCGGGCTGGGTGCCACCGATTCGATGCCCGCCTGCGGGCTTCCGCCGGCGGCCGGCAGGTCGATCCCGCCGTTGGCGACGACGAACCCCACCGACAGCGCGAAGGACGCGGCAAGCACGAGCAATGCCGCCAGGATGGCGGGGGACAACCGCACGCCGGCCTCCGCGGGCACCGGGGCCGCCTCGACCATGAGGTGCACTCCGCGGACGAACCTGGGACAGTTGACGTGCGCGCTGGTCAGACAGGCGTATTCCTGCTGTCGCAGCGATTGCGGCGCGGCATCGCCGAGCGCCGTACAGGCGTTGGCCTGGTCTGGCCAGCGGATCGGGTCCGCCAGTTGGCCGTCGTGGACGGTGCGCAGGAACGGACAGATCCGCGGCTCGGCGATGGCGGCGTTGGCGTTGTCCATGACTCCCCCGCGATCGGGCGATGGGTGCGTCGGCCGGCTCGTGCCGTATGTCCACAGGCTGACATGACTGGAACGGCGCGGAGTCTAGTACCTTTCGCGTGTTGCCGTGGCCTGTCGGGCGATGCTAGGCTCCGGCCCCGAGTCGAGCGGACCACCCGGTCGACGACTGACGAGAGGCCCCAACCAGCTCAAATGGCGCTCCCGATCCCGGTCATCCCGCAGCAGCCCGACGCCTTCCACCTGGCGCCGCATCGCATCAAGCGGTGCACGTTCCGCCGATTGATCAACGTGGAGGTCGGCGACGAGCGGGTCTACGACGTGGAGTGCCTCTTCCCGGACCGCAAAGTGCCGATCCCGCTGGGCGACCTCGAGGCCGCGGCCCCCGTCTGCAACTCCTGCGCGGCGCCCCACATCTTCCGCCCCGACGAAGACTAGTCCCGGCCGGGGCCCGCATCGCCGCGTCACCCGATTGCCGCCGCGTGCGCGCCGTCGAGCACGTCACACACCAACGGACGATTCCCTGCTCCGACCGCAAGAAATGGGCGTTGGCTTGCCGCAGACGCAAGCAAACCACGGCGGCGGCGCTCGGGCCGAGAATCCTTGCGAGTCCGGCAAGGAAACGGCTGATTTCGCCCTCTGGTACCGGGAAATCCGGCAGACCTTGCTCGGTCGGCAAGATTCCAGTCGTGCGCGTGGAGCAGGCCGCATGTCGGAGGCCTTTGCTTGCACCCCCGGCAATACCGGCCCAGGCGCGAGCCCCGGCCCAGGCGCGATACCCGGCCCAGGCGTTACCCCCGGCAATAGCGGCCCAGGCGCGAGCCGCGGCCCAGGCGCGAGCCGCGGCCCAGGCGCGATACGCGGCCCAGGCGCGATACCCGGCCCAGGCGTTACCCCCGGCAATACCGGCCCAGGCGCGATGGCAGCGACACCGCGCACGGCCGGCAAGGCGCACCTCGCCGCCGATCGAACGTGTCAGCGGGGCGGTCTGTAAGCCGAGTTCTGTCCCACCCGCCTCGCGGCGGACGGGGATGGCCATCCATCTGTGGCCGCCGGTCACCCGACGGCTCATGCGGCCGACCCGAGGGCTGGGCAGCGCACCTCTCCCCCGCCGACGGTTGCCCGCCCGCGGGTTGCGCCCTCCTATTTGGCCTTGCTCCGGGTGGAGTTTGCCCGTTTCACTCCGGCGGCCGACTTGCGTCGATCACCGGCATCGTCACTGTGGCACTGGTCCTCGCCTTGCGGCGGGCGGGCGTTACCCGCCACCCTGCGCTGCGGAGCTCGGACTTTCCTCACGCCACGGGCGAGTCACCTCGCCCCGGCGCGCGACCATCCGACCGCCTCGCTGACACCTCATTCTATGCGCGACGCCGGAAATTGACGCCGATCGATGCAAATAGGCATCTGTAGGAGGCATCGAAGACTGTAGTCTCGACGGATGCCGCCAGAACCCACCCTCGCCGACCTGCGTCGTCGGTTGATGGACCTGCAGGCCGACGTCGACGATACCCTCCAGGCGCTCGAGTCGGTCGGTCGCGAGCGGCGTGTGCCAAAGGCGAGGGCGTCCGTCGCGCCGCCGGTCCGGCGACGACCGGTGCGCGAGGTCGTCCTCGAGTACCTCGATGACCTCGGCTGGCCAGCAACCGGGCGAGAGCTTGCGATGTACGCGGCGGCGCGTTATGGGCGCGAGCTTTCGTCGGAGCGGTTCGGCTCATTGGGTGCGGACGAGCGGACGGCCTACGCCAAGGGCGCGGTTCGGCCCGTCTGGTTGTGTCACGCGCTCAACCACGAGCGAGGTGACGTCGTCCGCCGGCTCTGGACCAGGAGTGACTGGCCGCTGGATCGCCGGATCGTGGCGCCGACCACGGCACGCGTGCGACACCTCGTGCTGACGGCCCGGCTGTGCGAGATCGCGGTCGAGACGGAAGCCGCCCCGGGCATGCTCCACCACCTCGCGGCAGAGTACGCGGAGGACCTGCCGGGGGTGGACGTCAGGCCCAACCGGTACGACATCGAGGCCTGGCGCGACACGGCCCTGGCGGAGCTCGCGCATGTCGAGCCCGCGGACAAGCACCTGCGATCGGAGGCTGCCGATCGACTCGGCAAACGACTGACCGAGGCACAACAGCTCTTCGGTGCACCCGACACGCCCCAGCGCCCGCGCCCGGCGCCCGCGGGCGGATCGGCCGTCGGTGCGAGCCGACTCGAGTCGATCACGATGCGCGATGTCGGTCGGGCCGCCGGTGTCTCGCAGAGCACGGTCTCGAGGGTCCTCACGCCAACGACCACCGGCGTGCCCATCAACGAAGCGACGCGTCGCCGGGTCCTGGCCAAGGTCAAGGAGCTCGGCTACCACCCCAACCTGTACGCCCGAAGCCTGCGCGGGAAGAAGAGCCACATGCTGGCCATGATGGTCGCCGACATCACCAACCCCTTCTACCATCCCCTGGTTCGAGCGGTGCAGGACGTCGCGGTCCAGCATCGGTATGACGTGATGATCGCCAACACCGACCACACGCGCGAGAAGGAGCAACTCTTCTTCGAATCGGTCCTTCGCCGGCCCGTCGACGGCGCCATCGTCGTTCCGTACTACCTGAGCGCCGACGACCTGGACAACCTGATGGTCCGGACCGGCGTGACCGTCGCGGCCGTCGGCAAGCACATCGATCATCCGCGGATCGACCTGAGCTACGCGGACGACGCGCGGGCCACCTACGACCTGATTGCCTGGCTGATCAAGGCGCGCGGTCATCGACGGATCGCGATGATCTGCGCCGATCTCAGCTTTCCGGTCACCGTCGGGCGGCTGGACGCGTACCGTCAAGCGCTCGCCGGCGCCGATCTCATCGCTCCCGCGGAATACGTCGTGGCCGGCGACTGGACGTTCGAAACCGGTCAACGGGCCATGCGCGACCTCATGGTCCTGCCCAATCGCCCGACCGCCGTGTTTGCCGCCAGCGACACGATCGCGATCGGCGCCCTGGAGGAGGCGGAAGCGCTGCACCTGCGCGTACCGAAGGACGTGGCGATCGTCGGGTTCGATGACATCCCGGAGGCCCAGTGGGTGCGCCCGCGTCTGACCACCGTCGCCCAGAACCCGAGCGAGATGGGCCGGCAGCTGGCGATCGCACTGTTTGAACGGATCGAGTCCAACCCCACGCGGGAGCGTCGGGTGTTCGAGGTGCCCTGCCGGTTCATCGAGCGGGAAACGGCCTGAGGGATCGTCCCTCAATCCGGGCGGACAACGACCAGCGTGGGACCGCCGACCGTGACCCGGTCGATCGCCTGGTTGGCGAGCGCGTCGGCGACCGAGTTCTGCGCCCGTGGCACGTGCGTGGCGCTCCAGCGCTCGAACCCCGCGAGGACCTGCCGGCAGGCGGCCCACAGCGGGATCAGCTTGGCGTCCTTGACCCGCCACCGACCGGTCAGTTGCTCGACGATCAGCTTCGAATCGAGCAGCAGGTGGACCTCGCGGGCGCCGAGGTCGCGGGCGAGATCGAGTGCGCGCCATGTGCCGGTGTACTCGGCGACGTTGTTGGTTTGCACGCCGAGGTACTCCGAGATCGACGCGTCCGGATCGGCGAGCGGGTCGCGCGCGTCCGGCCGTGCGAGATCGTAGAGGGCGGCGCCGAGCGATGCGGGGCCCGGGTTCCCCCGCGCCGCGCCGTCGGTCCGGATGAGGTAGGCCCTGCTCACGACGGCGCCGCGAGCGTCAATCGGGTGCCTCGTCCGTTGGTGGTGGCGGGCCGGCCGTGTGCGTGCCGGCCGGGGGCATGGCGGCCGGCGGCGGGCCACCCTGCGGCGGACTGCCCTGGAGCACCGGCAACTCGACCCGTTCGCCCGATCCCCCACTCCCGCCGCGGAGCCGCCGCCAGACGATCTGGATCGGGTCGTAGTAGGCGTCCGCGACCCGCTCCTTGAGCGGGATGATCGCGTTGTCGGTGATGCGGATGTGCTCCGGGCAGACCTCCGTGCAGCACTTGGTGATGTTGCAGAAGCCGACGCCGCCGCTGTCCTTGAGGTACTCGCGCCGGTCGGCCACATCGATCGGGTGCATCTCGAGACCGGCCGCGCGGACCAGGTAGCGCGGGCCCATGAACGGCCGCTCCGTCTCGTGGTTGCGCAGCACGTGGCAAACGTCCTGGCACAGGAAACACTCGATGCACTTGCGGTATTCCTGGACGCGCTCGATGTCCTCCTGCTGCCAGCGCCACTCCTCCTGCGGCACGTCCGCCGGTGGGGTGAACGGCTGGATCGTCTTGTTGACCTCGTAGTTCCATGACACATCGGTGACGAGATCGCGGACCAGCGGGAAGGCGCGCATCGGCTCGACGGTGATCGTCTCCTCGAGGTCGAAGTCGGACAGCCGGGTCTTGCACATCAGGCGCGGGTGCCCGTCGACCTCGGCGCTGCACGAGCCGCACTTGGCGGCCTTGCAGTTCCAGCGGACGGCAAGATCCGGGGCCTCGTGCCCCTGGATCCAGTGCAGCGCATCGAGCACGACCATCCCCTCTTCCACCGGGACGTCGTACGACTCGAAGCGTCCTTCGGTTGCGGGATCGCCGCGGAAGACCTTGAGGTGGGCGTCGGGCATGGATCCGTTCGTCCTAGTGCACGCTGCCGAGCAGGCCGCGCAGCTCGTCCGACATGGTCGGAAGCGGCGTCGCCTTGACGGTCATCGACCCGTCGACGGCCCGGGCTACCGTGCTGTTGCGCCCGCCCCAGGTCGCGTCGTCCGTGGCCGGATAGTCGAGACGGCTGTGGGCGCCACGACTCTCGGTCCGCTGGCGGGCGCTCCGGGCGATCGCCTCGGACACGGTCAGCAGGTTCCCGAGCTCGAAGACGAGGTTCCAGCCAGGGTTGTAGGCGCGGCCGCCCGTCGCCCTGACCACGCCCCAGCGCTTGCGCAGCTCCGCCAGTTCGCGGATCGCCTCGTCGAGCTCGGCCTCGACCCGGAAGATCCCGACGAGCCGGCCCATCATTTCCTGGAGGTCGCGGTGGATGGCGTAGGCATCCTCCCCCTCGGATCGTTCCAGCGGCGCGGCCAGCGCGACATTCGCTCCCTGCACCTGGACCGGATCGAGGTACGGCGACCCAGCGACGGATGCCGCCCGCTTCGCGGCGGCAGCCCCGGTCCGGGCCCCGAACACCAGCAGGTCCGACAGCGAGTTGCCGCCGAGGCGGTTCGCACCGTGGAGCCCGGCGGCCACCTCGCCCGCCGCGAAGAGGCCCGGCACCGTGGTCTCGCCCGTCGCCGCGTCGACCCGGATGCCGCCCATCATGTAGTGCGTGGTCGGTCCGACCTCCATCGGGCCCCGGGTGATGTCGACGTCCGCGAGCTCCTTGAACTGCTCGTACATCGAGGGCAGCTTGCGCTTGACGTGTTCGGCCGGCAGGTAGCTGATGTCGAGGAAGACACCCCCGTGCGGCGATCCGCGGCCCTCCTTGACCTCCGTGTAGATCGCCCGGGCCACGTTGTCGCGGGTGGACAGCTCCGGCGGGCGCCGGGCGTCGGTGTCCTGCCCTCGCGACAGGGCGGTGACCCATCGCGTGGCCTCCTCGTCGGTCTCCGCGTACTCCGTCCGGCGATCATCGGGCAGGTACTTCCACATGAACCGCTCGCCCAGGGCGTTGCGCAGGATCCCTCCCTCCCCGCGCACGGCCTCGGTCACCAGCAGCCCGCGGACGCCGGGCGGCCAGACCATCCCCGTCGGATGGAACTGGACGAACTCCATGTCGATCAGTTCGGCGCCGGCCTCGTACGCCAGGGCCTGCCCGTCGCCGCTGTACTCCCAGGAGTTCGACGTGACCGTGTACGCCTTCCCGATGCCGCCGGTCGCCAGCACGGTGGCCTTGGCCGAGAAGGCGACCGGGCGACCGGTCGTCCGCCAGTAGCCGAACGCGCCGCGGACGCCGTCCACCGTGCTGATCAGGCGGATGACGGTGCACTCCATGTAGACCTGGATGCCGAGCGCCACGGCCCGATCCTGGAGCGTCCGGATCATCTCGAGGCCAGTTCGGTCGCCGACATGGGCGAGTCGCGCATGCGTGTGGCCACCAAACGGCCGCTGCAGGATCCGCCCGTCGGGCGTCCGGTCGAAGATCGCCCCCCACGCTTCGAGTTCGCGGACCCGGTCGGGGGCCTCCGTGGCGTGGAGCTGCGCCATCGTCGGGTTGTTGATGAGCTTGCCGCCGACCATCGTGTCGCGGAAATGGACCTGCCAGGAATCTGCCGGGGCGACGTGTCCCATCGCCGCGGCCATGCCGCCCTCGGCCATGACCGTGTGCGCCTTGCCGAGCAGCGACTTGCAGACCAGGCCGACGTCGGCGCCAGCCGTCTTCGCTTCGATCGCCGCCCGCAGCCCGGCCCCGCCGGCTCCGATCACCAGCACGTCGTGCGCGTGCGTCTTGAACTCGGCCATCTGGGCTCGGCTCCTCGCCCCTAGAACCGGATCTGCGGGTCGGACAGGATCCCGAGCCCGAGGAGGTGGATGTACAGGTCGGCGACGACGATGGACACCAGGCTGGCCCAGGCATAGACCATGTGGCGCTGGTTCAGCCCGCTCAGTCGCCGCCAGGCCGAGTGGCGGGTCCGGTTGACGCGGCTGCACGAGAAGCAGTCGAGCTTCCCGCCGACGAGGTGTCGGAGCGAGTGACACGACCCGACGTACAGGGTCAGCAGTGCGGTGTCGACGAGCAGGATCGCGCTCCCGAGCGCGAGCTGGAAGGCCCCGTCGTGGACGAACGACGCCAGAACTTCCACCCAGTGGATCGTCAGCAGCACGACCGCGAGATACAGGAACAGCCGGTGGAGGTTCTGGAGGATGAACGGGAACGCCGTCTCCAGCCGGTAGCGCCGATGGATCGTTGGTTCGCCCACCGCGCAGGCGGGCGGGTCGGCGAGGTAGGCCCGGTAGTAGGCACGGCGGAAGTAGTAGCAGGTCACCCGGAACCCGACCGGGATCCACAGGGTGACGATGGCGGGCGAGACGTCAAAGGGCAACCCGAGATCACGGAAGAACGGCAGCAGGAACGGCGACAGGTACGGCCCGACCTCGTACGGCGCACCGAACAGCGGCTTCCAGAGCAGCGCGCTGAACCCCGAATAGAGGACCAGGACCGCCAGCCAGAACCCGACGCCGAGCGGCGACGACCACCAGTCGTCCTTGCGGCTCGTCGCCCCCAGGCCTTGCGGCGCGGTACCGGTGGGCTTGCGGGGCGGTCGGGTGCTGCGGAGGCTGGCGGGCCAGGCCGTCATCCGGCAACCCCGGCCGTGGCGAGCCGCGCGATCACGGCGTCGGCAAAGCCGGCCGTTCCTGCGGTGCCACCCAGGTCGTAGGTTGTGGCCTTGCCCTCCGCGATGACGTCCCGCACGGCCGTCTCGAGGCTGGTCGCCTGGTCCGGGTAGCCCATGTGGCGGAGCATCAGCGCGCCCGACAGGATCATCGCCGTGGGGTTCGCCCTGTCCAACCCGGCGTACTTGGGAGCCGAGCCGTGGACCGGCTCGAAGACCGCCGCTTCGGCTCCGATGTTGGCGCCCGGCGCGACACCAAGGCCGCCGACCAGGCCGGCGCACAGGTCGCTGACGATGTCGCCGTACAGGTTGGGCAGGACGAGGACGTCGTACAGCTCCGGCTTCTGGACGAGCTGCATGCACATGTTGTCGACGATGCGGTCCTCGAACTCGATCCGGCCCTGGTAGTCCGACGCGATCGTCCGGCAGCTCTCGAGGAAGAGCCCGTCGGACAGCTTCATGATGTTGGCCTTGTGCACGGCGGTGACCTTGTGCCGGCCGTTGGCGACCGCGTACTCGAAGGCGAACCTGGCGATCCGTTCCGATGCCGCCCGCGTGATGATCTTGATGCTCTCGGCCGCGTCCGGACCGACCATGTGCTCGATCCCGGCATAGAGGTCTTCTGTGTTCTCGCGGACGATCACCAGATCGACGTCCTCGTAGCGCGTGTCGAGCCCCCGCATCGAGCGCGCCGGCCGCAGGTTGGCGTACAACCCGAGCTTCTGGCGGAGCGTGACGTTGACGCTCCTGAAGCCCGCGCCGACCGGTGTCGTGATCGGGCCCTTGAGCGCCACCTTGTTCCGGGCGACCGACTCCAGGACGTCGTCGGGTAGCGGTGTCCCGGTGGCCGCGATGGTGGCCTCCCCCGCCTGGACCGACTCCCACTCGAATTCGACCCCGGTCGCGTCAAGGACACGGGTGGTCGCCTCCGCCAGCTCCGGCCCGATGCCGTCGCCGGGGATCAGGGTCACGCGGTGGGCCATGCCCCGATTGTAGCGACGCGGCGGACCCGGCGACGAAGCCGGCGCCCGCCATCCGGAGGGTGGACCGCCGCTGCCCGCTGCCCGTCGCGCGGAGCTTGGAGCCGCCGCCGCGCGGGCGAAGCGGTACCATCGCGTTCCCGCACTGCGTCCCAGACGGAGCTTGCCGCGCGTGAAGATCCAGGAAGCCGACGCAAAGTCGTTGCTCGTTGCCCAGGGCCTGCCGGTTCCGGACTGGGAAGTCGCCCGAAGCATCGAGGAGGTCCGGTTCGCGTCCGACCGCTTCTTCCTGGAGGGCGCCGACCAGATCGTGATCAAGGCCCAGGTCCTGGTCGGTGGGCGGGGCAAGGCGGGCGGCGTCAAGCTCGCGGGCTTCCCCGAGCAGGCCGAACTGATCGCCGGGTCGATCCTCGGGATGGACATCAAGGGGATCACGGTCCGCAAGGTGCTGGTCGGGCCGGCCGCCGACATCGTCAAGGAGTTCTACATGTCGGCTGTGCTCGATCGGGCCGCCGGCCGGATCCTCCTGATGGGCTCCGCGGAGGGCGGTGTCGAGATCGAGCAGGTGGCGGCCGCAAACCCCGGCGCGATCGTCCGAGTCCACGCCGATCCGCTGCTCGGGCTGCTCGACTTCCAGGCGCGCCAATTCGCCTTCGCCATGGGTCTCGGCGGAGAGCTCAAGGCGGCCGTTGCGATTGCGAAGGGCCTCGTCGCCACGATGCTCGCCTACGACGCCGATCTGGTCGAGATCAACCCGCTGGCCATCGTTCGCGAACAGGACGCGACCGGGACCAACGTTGAACGCCTGGTCTGCCTCGACGCGAAGATCACGCTCGACGATTCCGCCCTCCCCCGCCATCCCGAACTGGAGGCGCTGCGCGACCCGGACGAGGAGGACCCCGCCGACCGGGAGGCACGCGAGGCCGGTCTCACCTTCATCAAGCTCGACGGCACGATCGGCTGCATGGTCAACGGTGCCGGTCTGGCGATGACCACGATGGACCTGGTCAAGCGGGCTGGCGGCGAGCCGGCCAACTTCCTCGACATCGGGGGCGGCGCGCGGGCCGATCGAGTCGCGGCCGCCATGCGGATCATCCTCGACGACCCGAAGGTCGACGCGATCCTGGTCAACATCTTTGGCGGCATCACCCGGGGCGATGAGGTCGCCCACGGCCTGATCGAGGCGCGAGCCGTCCAGGAGCGCGAGGTCCCGATGGTCGTCCGGATCGTCGGCACCAACGCCGAGGAGGCGGCCATCCTGCTCGAGGAGGCGAACTTCACGACGGCGGCCACCCTCGACGAGGCGGCGGCCAAGGCCGTGGCGGCATCCCGGGGAGCGGCCGCATGAGCATCCTCATCGGTCCCGAGACGCGCCTGGTCGTCCAGGGGATCACCGGCCGCGAGGGCGACTTCCACAGCCGGCAGATGCTCGAATACGGCACCCCGATCGTGGCCGGAATGACCCCGGGCAAGGGCGGTCAGACCGCGCTCGATGGTGCCGTGCCCGTGTTCGACACCGTGGCCGATGCGGTTCGCGAGACCGGCGCCAACACGTCGTGCATCTTCGTGCCCGCCGGCGGCGCCCCCGACGCGGTCATGGAGGCTGCGGCGGCCGGCATCGCCACCATCTTCTGCATCACGGAAGGCATCCCGGCGCTGGACATGGTGCCCGCGCTCGAGATCGTCCGGCGAGCCGGCGCGCGCCTGATCGGGCCGAACTGCCCAGGCGCGACCTCACCCGGATCGGCCAAGGTCGGGATCATCCCGGGGTCCATCCACCGCGAGGGACGCGTGGGGGTGGTCAGCCGCTCCGGCACCCTGACGTACGAGGCGGTCCAGGCGATGACGGACGCCGGTCTCGGCCAGTCGACGTGCATCGGCATCGGCGGCGATCCGATCATCGGCACGACCTTTCTCGACGTGCTTCAGCTCTTCGCGGACGACGAGGGGACCGACGCGCTGGTCCTGATCGGCGAGATCGGCGGCGCGGCGGAGGAGACGGCCGCGGCCTGGGCCGCCGAGCACCTCCGGGACCTCCCCAAGGTCGCCTTCATCGCCGGCCGGACGGCGCCCGAGGGCAAGCGGATGGGCCACGCGGGTGCGATCATCTCCGGCGGGGCCGGCACCGCGGCGTCCAAGGTCACCGCGCTCGAGGCCGCCGGGTTCCGGGTGGCCGACTCACCGCTCGAGCTGCCCGCGCTCCTGCGCGAGGCGGGCTACCTCGGTTAGGCGCACCGGTCAGCCCGTGCCGCACCTGATGGATCTCGTGGCCGGCGACGCCGGGGAGATCCTGCGCGCGATCGGTGCGGGCGACTTCGCGGCCCTCGACGACCGACGGCGGTTCGCGGCGCACGTGGCCCTCGGTGGCGGGCTCGACCCGACGTGGCTGGACCTGTTCGCGGAGGCCGCGCGCAGCGTCGTCGGCGGCGACGGTCCGGGCGAGTTCCTCGACGCTCGGATCGAGCTGGAGGGAGGCTCGGACGACGCCGGCCGCTCGATCGAGCGTGTCGATCCGACCTGGGTGACCGCGGTCGCGCGGATCCCGGAGGCGCGGGTCGGCGCGATCGCATCGCGCTGGATCGACCTTGTCGAAGACGAGCTGGGTACGCTGGCCCGCGACGAGAAGCCGTGGATCCGCGACCTGACCGGACGCCTCGTGTCGTTCTGTCGCGAGGCGGATCGCGCCCCCGACGTCCTCTTCGCCTGGTCGTTGCGCTAGCTGGGGCGCGTCCGGTCCCGCGGCTCGACCGACTGGCTGCCCCTCAGGCGCGTGTGATCCCGAGCGCCGTCCACGCCGGGCCGCCCGGCGCCTCGATCAGCTCCACGAGCACGCCGTGGCAGGCCCGCGGATGGACGAACGCGACCGGACCCTCGGCCCCACGCCGCGGGGACGTGTCGATCAGCTCCAGCCCGGCGATCTCGAGCTTGAGCAGGGTCTCGGCCAGGTTCGCCACCTCGAAGCAGACGTGGTGGAAGCCCTCGCCCTTCGTCGCGAGGAACCGCGCGACCCCGGTTGAATCGTCGGTCGGCTCGACAAGCTCGATCTTCGATTCGCCGATGGCCAGGAACGCGATCCGCACCTTGTCCGGATCGATGTCCATGATCGTCTCGAGCTCGAGCCCGAGCATGTCCCGCCAGAGCCCGAGCGCATCGTCGATCGAGCGGACGATCAGCGCGACGTGGTGGACCTTGCCGAGGCGGCGGACCGCCTCCGGCACGCGCGGGACCGGCGATCGGGGCGACATCGCCGCAGGGTACTCCGTCGATCCCGCGCGCAACAGACCCGATCAGCACCGTGGTCGTCCCGATCGCGCCGCCGGACGCGAACGATCAGCGTCGAACGCGTCGGCCAGCGTTTCGATGAGACGTGCCTCGTGACCGGGGAGCGCTCGCCTGAGCCTCTCGTCACGCATCGTCAGACCGTGATGAGCTCGCGGTGTTCACCCCACGTGACCCGCAATCGATCGCT
>JBBEBJ010000032.1:25275-28459 GCA_040882425.1 Chloroflexota bacterium
GTCAGACCGTGATGAGCTCGCGGTGTTCACCCCACGTGACCCGCAATCGATCGCTGATCTCACCGACCGTGGCGTACGCGCGGACGGCGGCGAGGATCGGCGGCATCAGGTTGCCGTCGGCCCGGGCGACGGCCTCCAGCCGGTCCATCGCCGCGGTCCAATCGGTCGTGGAGCGCTCCGCGCGGATGCGCCGGACCCGCTCGACCTGGCGGCGCTCCCCATCCGGGTCGATCCGGTGGAGTGGCGGCGTCGACACCTCGTCGTCACGGAAGCGGTTGACGCCCACCACGACCTGTTCGCCCGATTCGATCGCCTGCTGGACCCGGTAGGCGGCCTCCTGGATCTGGCGCTGCTGAAAGCCGCCCTCGATCGCCGCCAGCGTCCCGCCCATCGCCTCGATCTCGTCGAGGTAGGCCCACGCCGCCGCCTCGAGCTCGTTGGTCAGGCTCTCGACGTAGTACGAGCCGGCGAGCGGATCGGGCGTCTCGGTCACGCCCGCCTCGTAGGCCAGGATCTGCTGGGTCCGGAGCGCCAGCCGGGCCGCCTCCTCGGTCGGCAGCGCGAGCGCCTCGTCGCGGGAGTTCGTATGGAGGCTCTGCGCGCCACCGAGCACCGCAGCGAGGGCCTGGATCGTGGTCCGGACCACGTTGTTGTCAACCGATTGCGCGGTCAGGCTCGACCCGGCGGTCTGGACATGGAACCGGCAGACCCACGAGCGTGGGTTGGTGGCGCCAAACCGCTCGCGCATGATCGTGGCCCACATCCGCCTCGCCACCCGGAACTTGGCGACCTCCTCGAACAGCTCCGACCAGGCGGCGAAGAAGAACGAGAGCCGGCCGGCAAAGTCGTCGACGTCGAGACCCCGAGCGACGGCCGCCTCGACATAGGCGATCGCGTCGGCAAGCGTGAACGCCAGTTCCTGGGCCGCGGTCGCCCCGGCCTCGCGCATGTGATAGCCCGAAATAGAAATGGTGTTCCATTTCGGCAGCTCGGTGGCGCAGAACTCGAAGACGTCAGTCACGAGGCGCATCGATGGCCGCGGCGGGAAGATGTAGGTGCCGCGGGCGATGTACTCCTTGAGAATGTCGTTCTGGGTCGTGCCGGCGATCTGGCCACGCACCACGCCCTGGGTCTCCGCCGCCGCGACGTACAGCGCCAGGAGGATCGGCGCCGTGGCGTTGATCGTCATCGAGGTGCTGACCTGGCCGAGGGGCAGGCCGTCGAGCAGGACCGCCATGTCGGCCAGGCTGGCGATCGGGACGCCGACCCTTCCCACCTCCCCCTCCGCCTCGGGCGCGTCCGAGTCGTAGCCCATCTGCGTCGGCAGGTCGAACGCGACCGACAGCCCCGTCTGGCCCTGCTCGAGCAGATAGCGGAATCGCCGGTTGGTCTCCTCGGCCGTGGCAAACCCGGCGTACTGGCGCATCGTCCAGAAGCGGCTGCGATACATCGTCGGCTGCACGCCACGGGTGAACGGGTACTCGCCGGGTCGGCCGAGATCGCGGTCCTCATCGAGGCCGGCGATGTCCGCCGGCGTGTACAGGTCGCGGACGACGATCCCCGAAGAGGTCTCGAACCTCTCGCGCCGTTCGGGGGTGCTGCGCAACGCTTTCGCCCGGACCAACTCGCGCCAGCGGTCTCGCGCCGGATCCGTCGCCTCCGTCGCGGGTGGCTCAGGGTGCCGCCACTGCGGCTCGCGATCGCCGTCGCGCATGTCGCGGTTCATTGCAGCACCAGGAGGAGGTCGCCGACCTCGATGGTCTGGCCGGTTCCGACGGCCACCTTCGAGACTTCGCCATCGCGCGGTGCCCGGAGCTCGTTCTGCATCTTCATCGCCTCGACGACCAACAGCTGCTGACCCGCGACGACCGCGTCGCCGGGAACGACGGAGACGGCGATGACCCGCCCGGGAATGATCGCTCGAACCTCGGTCGGACCGCGATGTGCCGTCTCCTCGCGGCCACGACGAGCGCGCTCCCGGAGGGACGCCCGACGCTCGGACTCGATTTCGACCTCGATGCTCCAGCCGCCCACGACGACCTCACGCCGGACGACGAGTGACGGCCCGGTGATCGGTTGCAGCGGCAGCGTGAGCACGGGCGTTCGGATCGGGTCACCGCCGTCGCGCTCGACGAGGACCGCGTGTAGATCGTCCTGGCGCTCGAGTCGAGCGTCCAGCGGCACGCCGTCGACGAGGACCGGCCCGTCCGGCCCGTCCGAAACAGGCTCGAGCGGCGGATATTGCGTGGCGATGCCGCCAAGCGCGCCGGAACCGGCGATCCGCGGCGCCGGCGCGATCGGAACGGCGGCGGGCTCGAGGACGATCGGCGCTCCGGCGCGCAGGCTGCCGTGGCCGATCGCGACGACCCGGACGGCACGCGGGTCGATGATCCTGGCGCTCGGCTGGCCTTCCGTCATCCGGGCCTCCGATCGGTCGCCGACTGGCGCCCCGCGCTGGCCCAACGCCCATCGGAGCTGTCTGACGTGATCGTGCGCGCGTTGGCGGTCATGCGGGTACCCCAGCCAACGGTCTCGACCGCGGTCGCCAATCCGTTGTCGAGGGCGTCGAGACCGGCCGCGAGCTGGGCGACCCGGGTGGCTTCCGCCAGCGCGGCCACGCCATCCCAGCGCTCCCCCACCCAGCCGGTGGACAGCTCGCCCGCGGCGAAGCACGGGTCCCGCGCGACGAACCGATGGAATGGCAGCGTCGTCTGAATGCCGGCGATCTCGGTTTCGTCGAGCGCCCGTCGGAGGCGCCCGATGGCCGCCTCGCGGTCGGCGGCGTGGACCATGACCTTGGCGACCAGGTTGTCGTACTCGGGCGGGATGCGCTCCCCGGCCTCGATCGCGCTGTCCACGCGGACCCCGGGCCCTGCCGGCATCACCCAGCGGCGAACCCGACCGGGCGCCGGGCTGAAATCGCGGGCGGGATCCTCGGCCGTGATGCGGACCTCGATCGCGTGTCCGATCGGCTCGGCGGCCCTCGCGGCGGCTTCGAGGGCATCGGGCGAGAGCGGACGTCCGGCGGCCAGCGAGAGCTGCTCGCGGACGATGTCCAGGCCGGACACGAGCTCGGTCACGCCGTGCTCCACCTGGAGGCGCGTGTTGACCTCCAGGAAGTAGAAGGACCCGTCGGCGGCGCGCAGGAACTCCGCCGTCGCCGCGTTCCGGAGGCCGGCGGCCG
>JBBEBJ010000032.1:28559-33915 GCA_040882425.1 Chloroflexota bacterium
ACGACCGCCACGCCGATCTCCCGCGCCGTCCGCCGGGCATGGAGCTTGTCGCCGAGCGCATCGATCACCGCCGATGGCGGACCGACGAACACGAGGCCGGCATCCTCGACGGCCCTGGCGAACGATGCCCGCTCGGCCAGGAACCCGTACCCCGGGTGGACAGCCTCGGCTCCCGTGGCGAGGGCGGCCGCCACGATCAGGTCGCCCCGCAGGTAGCTCTCGGTTGGCGACGCCGGGCCGACGCGGACCGCCACGTCCGCCATCCTGACGTGCCGAGCCGAGGCATCCGCGTCGCTGTAGATCGCGACGGCCTCCATGCCGGCTTCATGGCACGCCCGGATGATCCGGACGGCGATCTCCCCGCGATTCGCAACGAGGACCCGTCGGAACGGGGCGCTCATCGAGTCGCGCCTGGCGCTCGCGACCGCGGCCCGTCTTTGCACAAAGACGACCGCCGGTCAGAGCGGGATGTTGCCATGCTTCTTCGGAGGATTGGTGTCGCGCTTGTCCGCGAGCATGTCGAGCGCTCGGATCAGTCGGGGTCGCGTCTCCGAGGGTTTGATGACGTCGTCTACGTAGCCGCGCGATGCCGCGACGTATGGGTTGGCGAACTCCGCTTCGTAGGCGTCCACCAGGCGACGGCGCTCGGCCTTGGGATCCTCGGCCTGGGCGATCGCATCCTTGAAGATGATGTTGACGGCACCCTCCGCACCCATCACCGCGATCTCGGCCGTCGGCCAGGCGAAGTTCATGTCGCCGCGGATGTGCTTGCTGCTCATCACGTCGTATGCACCGCCGTAGGCCTTCCGGGTGATCACCGTGACCTTCGGGACAGTGGCTTCGCAATACGCGTACAGCAATTTCGCGCCCTGCTTGATGATGCCGCCGTGTTCCTGGCCCACGCCGGGCATGAACCCCGGGACGTCGACAAACGTGACGACCGGCAGATTGAAGCAATCGCAAGTGCGGACGAAGCGCGCCGCCTTGATTGACGCGTCGATGTCCAGGGCTCCGGCGAGGATCGCGGGTTGTTGCGCGATGATCCCGACGCTCCGCCCACCCAGCCGCGCGAAGCCAACCAGGATGTTCTGCGCCCAGCCGGGCTGGATCTCCAGAAACTCGCCCTCGTCGACGACGGCGGCCAGCACCTCGTGCATGTCGTAGGGTGATCGCGGATCGTCGGGCACGATGTGGTCGAGCCCGGGGTCCATCCGGTCGGATGGATCCTGCGATGCGACGCGTGGCGGAGCGGCAAGATTGTTCTGCGGCAGGTGCGCCAGGATCCGCCGAACGGCGTCGAGGGCATCGGCCTCGTCGCTCGCCGCAAGGTGAGCCACGCCACTCCTTGTCGTGTGCGTCGTCGCGCCCCCGAGGAACTCGGCGTCAACCTCTTCGTGGGTCACCGTCTTCACGACGTTCGGGCCGGTGACGAACATGTAGCTCGAGCCTTCGACCATGATCGTGAAGTCGGTCATGGCCGGCGAGTAGACGGCGCCGCCGGCGCACGGCCCCATGACCACGGAGATCTGCGGGACGACGCCCGATGCGAGCACGTTGCGCAGAAAGATCTCGGCATACCCGCCGAGGGACGCCACGCCTTCCTGGATCCGCGCGCCACCGGAGTCGTTGAGCCCGATGATCGGCGCGCCGACCTTGAGCGCGAGGTCCATCACTTTGCAGATCTTCTCGGCGTAGGCCTCCGACAGCGAACCGCCAAACACCGTGAAGTCCTGGCTGAATACGAAGACGAGACGCCCGTCGATCGTCCCGTGACCGGTGACGACGCCGTCGCCGAGGACGTGGTTGTCGGCCAGCCCGAACTCCGTGGCGCGATGCGTCACGAACGCATCCAGCTCGACGAAGGAACCCGGATCGAGCAGGAGGTCCAGTCGCTCGCGTGCCGTGAGTTTCCCCCAGGCATGCTGGCGCTCGATGCGCACCGGTCCCCCGCCGAGCAGTGCCTCGGCGCGCATCTGATCGAGCCGGCGCAGGGGTTCCTCGTTGGTCGACACCGCCCGCTCCTACCTCCCAGCTGTCCTTGCACAAAGACGTCGGGCCATGATAGCCCGCGTGGTGGGACCATCGAGTGTGCACGCGTGCGCCCTTACATTGACCTCGCAGATCCAATGTCGCAGCCTCGGATATCCACAGATTTGGTGAACAACTCGCAAAGCGTGTGGATAACCGGGGTGCCCGCACGGCCCCTTGAGGGGGTAGCATGACAGCACGCGCGCCCTCCGAGTTGTCGCCCGTCAAACCCGCACGCAACCACCCGAGGTGATGCCCCTGTGCCGAATGTGATCGCGATCGCCAATCAGAAGGGCGGCGTAGGCAAGACGACGACGGCGATCAACCTCGCCGGGGCGTTGGCCGAGAACGGCTATCGCGTGCTGTGCGTCGACATGGATCCACAGGCGAATCTCACGGCCGGCCTTGGGATCAATCTCAACACTGTCGAACGATCGATGGCCGATGTGCTCGCCGATGGACGCTCGACGCTGACCGACGTCATCCTCCCCACCGAGATCGCGGGCATCGACGTCGCACCGGCGCACATCGACCTCGCCTCGACAGAAGGAGAGCTGTTCACCGCCCTCGGTCGCGAGCAGATCCTGCGCGAAGCCTTCGAGGGGCAGCTCGCACCGTACGACTACGTCCTGATCGACTGCCCGCCGAACCTGGGATTGTTGACGGTCAACGGATTGGTCGCATCGTCGGGCGTGATCATCCCGGTCCAGACCCAGTACTACGCGATGAAGGGCCTCAACAACCTGGTCAAGGTCATCAACGCGATCCGCCTGAAGCTGAATCGTGATCTGCGGATCCTGGGGCTCCTGCCGACGTTCTACGACGGACGCACCAATCTCGCCCGCGACATGCTCGACGAGTTGCGGGTGGTCGGCGACCACTACGTCTTCAACAGCATCGTGCGCAACACGGTCAAGCTCGGTGAGGCTCCCCTGGTCGGGCGTCCCATCACGAGCTACGCCGGTTCGAGCGATGCGGCCCGCATCTATCGCGAACTCGCTCGGGAGGTAATGGAACTTGGCCCGAACTGATTTCCGAGCCGCGGCGGCGCGGCGCCTCTCTGAGGATCGCGAGCTCCCGCCGGCCATCGTCAGCCTGCTGTCATCCGACGGCCCGACTCGCTCGGTCGGCGTCCGGATCGTCCACATCGAACGGATCGAGCCAAACCCCGAACAGCCGCGGATGGTCTTCGAGCAGGAAGCCCTTGACGAGCTCGCCGCGTCCATCCGCGAACACGGCGTCCTTCAGCCCATCCTGGTCCGTCCGCTGGGTCCGAACACCTACCAGATCGTCGCCGGCGAGCGTCGCTGGCGGGCCTCCAAACAGGCGAGGCTCGCGACCATCCCGGCCCTGATCGAGGACATCGACGACGACACCGCGCTCGAGATCGCAATCATCGAGAACCTCCAGCGTGAGGACCTTACCCCGCTCGACGAAGCCGCGATGTTCGACCGGATGATCCACCAGCACGGGTACAGCATCCGGAAACTCGCCGACAAGCTGGGCAAGGACAAGGGCTACCTCGAGAACCGACTCCGGCTTGCCGACGCGCCGCCGGAGATCCGCGAACTCGTGTCTTTGCGCAAGGACAGCCTGTCCCACGCCTACGAGCTGCTGAAGGTGGACGACCCCAAGAAGCGGAAACGGCTGGCCGCGCAGGTCGCGAGGGGCGAGCTGACCCTCATCAAGTTGCGCGACAAGATCGAGGGCCGTCGTTCCCGTCCGACCTCACCCGCCGACGAGGGCGGGGCCGAAACGCCGGACGATGGTGCGGTGTTCGACGCACCCCTCGTTGTCGAGGAGGCGACTGGATGGGTGGACGTATCGCCACACGTCGCCATCTCCGACGACTCGCTGGTCAACGCCAAGCAGGAACTCGCCGATGCGGTCGAGAACCTGGTGGCGGTCCTGCGCAGCCCGGAGCTCCGGGGCTCCATCCCCGAGACTGACCGGCAGAACCTGGCCAAGTACCTGACGATCGCGAAGCTCAAGCTCGAGAACGCGATCGCGATCGTGCGGAGCGACAACCCCAACTACTGACGGCTGCCAGGCGGACCCGCATCATCGGCAGGCGCCGGGCGAGTCGCCGGCTGACCCGCGATCGCCAGGGGATCCTCCCTACCCGAGGTCGCCCGCGTCTGCCAGCCACGCGGCGGCGAGCAATGCCACGCCGATGGCCTGGATCTCCCAGGCGTGTTCGCGACGCGCGGCCGACGTCGTCGAGTCGCGCGCCCAGCCGACCCCGATGGCGATGACCGCGCCGGCGGCGATCGCTCCACCGAACGGGAGCGGCGAAACCTCCCGCAGCAGCATGGAGACGAGCGCCACCACGATGACCGCCGCGAGCAGGACGGCCGACAGCCACCAGGCACGGTCCGACCCGAGTCGCGCGGCCACCGATCCCTGTCCGGCTGCTGCGTCGCGTTCGAGGTCCGCTCGGGCGTTGGCGATTGCCAGGGCAGCGCCCGCCACGACGGCGGCAGGCAGCAGCACTCCGAACTGCCCGGGCAGCCGGCCCGTCGCACCAAACCACGCGAACACGGGCAGGAGCGGGATCCCCACCGCGAACGGCAGCCACGACCAGGCGGTGCCCTTGGCCCAGCGGTCGTAGCCGTAGCCGATGGTCAGACCGAGCACAGCGATCGCCAGCAGGCCCGGACCCGACGCTGCCGCCAGGAGCAGCCCTCCCACGGCGCCGATCACGACCACCACGCCTGCCGTCCGGGGCGCCACCAGTCCCGATGGGATGGGTTTGCCGGGTTTGCGCCCGGCGTCCGCCGACGCATCGATCACGTCATTGAATGCCCCGATCGAGGCCTGCAACGCCACCATGGATCCGCCCAGGCGTAGCGCGGTGAGGGGGTCGCCGCCCGCGAGCAGCGCGATCGCCACCGTCGCCACGCCATCGAGAAGCGACGGAAACGGATGGGTCAGACGGACGAGACCCGCCAGACGTCGGCCGCGCGACCATGACCGCGCCGGGAGAACGTCGGGCGCCGCGGGCGCCTCAGACGTAGACGATCTCCCCGAAGTTTGCGACCAGGTACGCGATCAACCGGTCGCGGCCGTCGGCGACCTGCGACCTGATGCCGGGGACGAGTGCGTGCAGGGTGATGGCCGGGACCATCAACCGGCCCGAGGCGTCCCGGCCGACGACCGACGGAGGGCCGCCGCCAGAAGCGAACACACGTTCGAACTCCCGCTCGCCGAGGCCAGTCGTCCGGCGGAAGTCCTCGACAACCTTGATCACGCCCCGGCGGATGGCGACATCGCGCATGAGCTCGGCCGCCCAGGCGTCGATCTGCTCGTCGGGCTGGTCGGCGAGGCG
>JBBEBJ010000032.1:34015-35259 GCA_040882425.1 Chloroflexota bacterium
TCGTGGCCTCCCGGGATCCCTCCGGCCAGTCGTTGAACACCTCGGTCAACCAACGACCGAACCGGCCGGGCACCGGGAGATCCGGGGCCGTGTGCACCATCGCGTGGAGCGCCTCCCAGGTTCGCCGGGTCAGGTCGTCGACGGCATCACGACTGGCACGCCCGGCCGGTTGCAGCGGTTCCCCCACCCTGACCGTGACGCGACCGCCAAACCGCAGCCAGCTGGTGCCGTTGATCGCAAGCGGAACGATCGGGACGCGGGCGCGGAGCGCAAAGTAGGCCGCCCCGTCGCTGAGCGGCCACAGTTCCGCTTCGCCGGCATGAATCCGTCCCTCGCCGGCGATCGCGACGACGCCACCCGCGGCGATCACCGCGCTGACTCGTCGCGTCGCGCCGAGCAGGTCGTCCTTGCCCGGCTTGTACGGGATCGTGGTACCGGTCCAGCCCATCAGCCGGTTGCGACCCCCTGTCTGCATGTCCTCCTCCTTCGGACCAAAGAAGAAGAGCCGCGGCCGAAACGGCAGGACGGCTATCAACACGAACGGATCGGACCAACCCAGGTGGTTGAAGCAGTAGATGGCGGGGCCTGCCGGGAGCCGCGGCCGATCCACGATCCGGATCCGAAGGTACGCCCGGGTCAGGACGGCGACGACCACCCGCGACATCCAGTACCGCAGCGTCAGGCGCCACGGGCTGATCGTGGGGCCGCGCGGCGGTGACGCACCCGCCCGATTCATGGGAAGCGGCAGCTCGTCGGGAGAGGCCAGGCGCGCGTCAGGGTTCGGATGCCCGTGGGCCCGCAAGCTCGATCACGTCGGGAAGGCCTGGCGGCTGCACCCGCCCGTCCATCGCGGCGAAGAGCCGGTCGACAAACGCGGCGACCGCGTCGGCCTCGACGTCGGCGCCGTGGAGCAGCAGGGATTCGACCTGGAAGGTCAGCAGGCGGTGGCCGCCATGGATCTCGACCGACAGCTCACCGATCTGCACGCGATGCCAGCGGATCAGCTTGCCGGCGGCTCGAGGCCCTTCGCCGGGGACGTTGACGCGGACGTTGACCTGGACCAGGCCGGCAACCGCCGGCGCCAGGACCGTCCAGCGGACTTGCGGGTCATCACCCCAGGCGATCCAGCACTCCGGGTCGCGTTCCGCTCCGAGCAGCGCGAGTGCGTCGCGGGCCGGCGCCAGCACCTTCTCCGCCATCGAATCGCGATGGTCCGTCCGTGCCTGCCACTCGCTGAGTCGCAC
>JBBEBJ010000032.1:35359-40862 GCA_040882425.1 Chloroflexota bacterium
CTCCTCATCGTCGGCGCCATCCCGCTGGCGCTCCGCGCCGGGTACCTGACCGACGACCAGATCCGGAACGTCGGGAGCCTCTGGCCCCTGATCCTGATCGGGATCGGCGTCGGGATCCTCCTGGCTCGGACACGGTATGCGTTCCTCGGCGGCATCCTGGTCGCCGCGACGTTCGGCGTCATCGTCGGTGGCGTGCTGAGCGGCGGCGTCGAGGGCATCGGTGCCGGGGCGTGCGGCCCGGGTGGCGGCAATCTGGCCGCATTCCCCAGTCGGGACGGCTCGATGACGGAGGCATCCGGCTCGGTCGATCTCGAGCTCAACTGCGGCGACGTGACGCTGGCGGTCGCGCCGGGCAGCACCTGGAGCGTCGAGGGCGAGGCGCGGGACGGCCGGGGGCCCAACATCAACGCCGACAACGATTCGTTGCGCATCTCATCGCACGATGGCAGCCGGGGATGGTTTGACGGGCTCAACGACCGCGAGATCTGGCGGGTCACGCTCCCCGAATCGGTTCGGCTGGACTTCTCCATGGATCTCAATGCCGGCAGTTCCACCCTTGATCTCGGTGGAGCGTCGATCGACGCGTTCGACCTGACCCTGAACGCGGGCTCGGTCACCCTGGACATGGGATCGGTCAGCGCCATCGGCGGCTTCGAGATCGACCTCAACGCCGGCGCGCTCGAGCTGACGGTGCCGAACGTCTCGTTTGATGGCTCGATCGGCGTCAACGCGGGCTCGGTCAGCCTGTGCACCCCCCCGGGTGCGGCCCTGCGACTGACCACGGCCGAGAGCATCGTCGCCAGCTACGACTACGCCGACCACGGCCTCGTCAAGGATGGCTCGACCTGGGAGACGCCGGGCTTCGACACCGCCGCGGTCCGGATCGAGCTCGACACGAGGGCAAACGCGGGCTCCTTCTCGCTCAACCCGGAGGACGGTTGCGGTGGCTGATCGACTCTATCGGTCGCGCGACGACCGAATGCTCGCCGGCGTCGCGGCGGGCGTGGCCGACGCGCTCGACGCGGACCCCTCGATCGTCCGGATCGCCTGGGCGCTGCTCACGATCTTCACGGGTGGGATCGCGTTCATCGTCTACATCGTGATGGCGATCGTTGTCCCGGAGTACCCGGACGAATCCGGCAGCCGCGGCGCGTGGAACCCGCCGGCCCGCGCGCCGATGCCGCCGGCTCCTGGGGCTGCTCCTGACACCACCGACACCATGGCCTCCGCAGCCGAAACGACGCCTCCGCTCCAGGGCGCGGCGTCATTCGCGGAGCCGACACCGTCCGCGGCGCAGGCTCCGTCCGGACCGCCGGCAGCGTCCTACTCGTCCGACGACCGCGAGGCCAGGCGTGCCGCGCGCCGCGCCCGCCGCGCGTCGCGTGAGCCGGGCCGAGGCGGGTTCGTCGCCGGCGTCATCCTCATCGTCATTGGCGGGGTCTTCCTGGCCCGCGAGTTCGTGCCCTGGTTCGACTGGAACCTGTGGTGGCCGATCGGGCTCATCGGCCTCGGCGCGCTGCTCCTGGTGGTCGCGCTCCTGCCCGGACGTTCGTCGGACTGACCTCGCTCGGGACGACCGACCCGGCGACGGAGCGCGGGGCCCGTCCCGTACGATGGCACCGTGGATCCAACCCTCGACTGGTGGCTCACGATGCTCGCCGCCGGTGGCGTCGTCGTCGGTCTCGGCTTGCTTGCGCGTGGGCTGATCGATTATCAGTCCGCCGTCCGCGTCGGTGATACGTCGACGTCCACGATCAGCTCGCTGGCGGCCGGCGAGGTCCGAATCAGCGGCGTCGTGGAAGCAGCCGAGATGACGCTCGTGTCCCTGCTCCAGAGCGCGCCGTGCGTCTACTACCGGGCGGCGATCGGGCGTGGCGGCGAGGTCTCGCCGATCGAGCCGGGCTTCGTCGAGGAGCGCTCCTGCGGCTTTCGCGTCCGCGATTCGACCGGCAGCATCCGGGTCTTCCCGAGGGCCGCGCGATGGGACGCGCCGGTCCGGTGGGACGAGGAGACCGGGGCGATGGGCGACGAACCGCCCGGGCTGGCGATCCGGACCGGCGGTGCTACCAGGATCAGCGAGCCTGATCGCGCGACGGCGATCGCGGAACTCCTGCAGGTGCGTGACCCCGATTCCGCGAGTCGACGGGCAGTCCTGCGCGACGCGGACCGGCATCGTTCCTATCGCGAGTCCCGGCTGGAGCCCGGAGATGCGATCACAGTCGTCGGACGGGCCCTCCCCTTCTCCGATCTCTCGGATCCGGTCGCCGCGGACTACGGCACGGAGGCGGATCGTCTCGACGACGACCCGGAGATCTCCGCCGACCTGGCCGCCGCCAGGGCGGCCGGCCTCCTTGCCGCAGATGCCGAGGACGCGTGGGGGAACGCTGCGATCCCGGGGTTCGGTATCGGTCGGCCGGTGGTCGCCCCGCTCATCGATCCGGGCGCCAACCCGCTGCCCCTGGCGACACCTGAGGAGGCCGGGCTGGCGCGCGACAGGTTCGAGATCGCACCCGAGACGCTCGTGCTTGCCTCGTCTGCCGAGGTCCCGCTGCTGATCGCGTACGGAACCCCGGGAGCGGTCATGCAGCGCAGCCAGCTTCGCTTCACGATCGGACTGCTCGGGGCGGTGCTGGCCATCGCCTCAGCCATGGTGTTCGCCGTGCTGATCACCCGGGGCGCCGTCCCGTGACCCTGCCGGAACTTGCCGCCATCTTTGCGGTTGCGCTGGTCGTCGCCGTCGTCGGCTTCATCGCGCTCACCACCTACAACGCCGTCGTGGCGCTGCGGCAACGCGTCGACAAGGCCTGGTCGAATATCGACGTCACGCTCAAGCAGCGTCATGACCAGCTGCCTAACCTCGTCGCGGCCGTTCGCGACATCATGGCCTTCGAACAGGGTGTCTTGACGGAGGTGACTCGAGCCCGCGCGGCCTACTCCCCCACCGCGCCGATCCACGACCAGGCCGTCGTGTCCGACGCAACGAGCTCCGCCGTCAGGTCCCTGTTCGCGGTGGTCGAGCACTACCCGGACCTCAAGTCCCAGGCGAACGTCGCGGACCTGCAGGACGAGATCGAACGACTCGAGAGCATGATCGCGGACCGGCGGGAGCTCTACAACGACCAGGTCTTTCGCCACAACACCCGGATCGCCCAGGTCCCCGGCGCGGCCCTGGCGCCGATCCTCGGTTGGCAGGCACGCGAGTTCTTCGCCGCCACGCCCGAGGAGACGATCCGACCCGACACGACCTTGCCGCCCGCCTGACGATGGGTGCCGCTTCCACGACCGAACGGCACGTCTGGCTGGTTCGCCACGGCGAGACGGAGTGGGCGCGGCTCGGCCGGCACACCGGCCGGACCGACATCGCCCTGACCGATACGGGCCGCGACCAGGCGCGGGCGCTCGGGCAACGGCTTGCCGGTCATCGATTTCAGCGGGTCCTGACCAGCCCCCTGTCACGCGCCGCGGAGACCGCGCGAATCGCCGGCTACGGCAGCGTTGCCGTCATGGACGACGACTTGATGGAGTGGGATTACGGCGCCCTGGAGGGTCGGACCACCGTCGAGATCCGCGGCGAGAATCCCGACTGGACGATCTGGCGCGGGCCGTGGCCAAACGGCGAAACGGTCGATGCGGTGGGCCTCCGCGCGGACCGGGTGATTGCCCGGATCCGCGCTGCCCGGGCCGGCGGTGACGTGCTTGTCTTTGCGCACGGACACTTGCTGCGGGTGCTGGCGGCGCGGTGGATCGGACTCGGGCCGGCATCGGGCGGCCTGTTCGAGCTGGCGACTGCCACCGTCTCGATCCTCGGCGCAGAGCGCGAGTCGCCGAGCATCGAGCTGTGGAACGAGGCGTGTCACCTCGTCACGTGAGGCCTTGCCGGGCGGGCGCGGGCCTGGATCGTCGCGCCCCGCCGATCAGCGGCCAGTCTTCGTCGGTCCTCCCTCCACCCGGATGCCCACCAGCGGACGTGCCGCTGCGCCTGGACCTGCCGGCGCGTCGCGCCTGCCCAGTCCGTCATGCCGGTCGTGCCCGTCGTGACCCTGATCGCCGAGCCGGACGACGCGGTCGGATGCGCCACTGACCAGCGTGCGGTACAGCCGCTCGTAAGCCGTCACCATCCGCTCCACGTCGAAGCGGGCGATCGCACGTTCCCGAATCCGGGCCCGGTCGAGGCCGGCGGCTAACCGCACCGCGAGGCGTGCTTCCTTGAGGTCGTCGACCAGGAACCCATCGATCCCGTGCGCGACGATCTCCGGGAGGGCGCCCGCCCGGCGGGCGATGACGGGCGTGCCCGTCGCGAGCGATTCGATCGCTACGAGTCCGAATGGCTCGGGCCATGCCCCGAGCATCAATGTCGCGAGCGCCCCGGCGAGCAACGGGTCGCGCTCTGTCGGTCCGAGCTCCCCGAGGAATTCGACGCCCTCCCCGAGCGCCGGCGTGATGACGCTCGCGACGTATTCGCGTTCGGCAGAATCGAGCGCCTTGGCCGCGATCCGCAACGGTACCGCGGCGACCTTCGCAACCTCGATCGCCTCCGCGATCCCCTTGTCCGGTGAAGCCCTCCCGACGACGACGAGGTAGTCGCCTGTCCGGTCGCTGAACGGCATGGGACGGAGCGGCAGGCCATGCGGGATCGTCGCGACCCAGTTTGCATCCGGGTGCCATCGCCGCTGGCTCTCGCTGATGGCGACGAGGGGCGCGTCGCCAAAGGCGCGCACGGACTCGTAGATGCCCGGCAGGTCCAGGCGGGCATGGAATGTCGTGAGCGCCGGAGGCGTCGCGCGGCGCGCCAGGGGCAGCCCCATCACGTCGAGGTGCGTGTGGATGAGGTCGAGACCGTCCGCGTGATCGAGTGCCGTTATGGCGGCGAGCATCGCGAACGCCCCGTTGTCGCCGGTCGAATGGCCGTTCCAGGCCGCTTCGGGGATCACCGGGATGGTCTCGCTCCCCGCGGTGGAGTCACCGGACGCGAACAGGCGGACGTAATGGCCACGCGCCACCAGCCCGTCCGCGAGCGCCGCGACGACCCGTTCCGTGCCGGCGTACTTGGCCGGTGGGATACGGACCACCGGCGGGGCGACCATGCCGATCCGGAGCGTACGGCGCCCACCGCGCTCGAGATCGAGGGTGACGTCGTTGCTCAGCTCCTCGATGGCACGGTCGGCGGCGGGAGGAAGCGAGTGATGGTTCGACATGACCGCCCTTCGGTTATCGCTTACTATACGACAGTGATTGCCATCTCGCACGCGATGACAATCCGGCCGATCGGAGGCTCGATGGACACAGACGAGCGCGTCGTTGACGCGGTCGAACGGATCATCCTCGGGGGCGTCGCGCTCACGGCCCGAGCGCTCGTCGGGGAGGTCGAGGACCTGACCTTCTCCCAGTGGCGGGTCCTGACCATCGTCGGCGAGCAGGAGGCGACAGCGCACGTCAAGGGCGTCGGCCAGCGCGTCGGCGTCTCCGCTCCCTCGGCCAGCCGCCTGCTCCGCCGACTCGAGGA
>JBBEBJ010000033.1:0-38437 GCA_040882425.1 Chloroflexota bacterium
CCAGCTCGCGGGTGGGGTATTGATCCTGGGCGGGGTGCTGATCGCCCAGACCGGCCCGGCGTCCGGTCGAGCGCGGCCGCCGGCGGTCCGAGTCGCCGACGAGTGAGAGCTGCTGCCCAGGTCGGGTGCCCATGTCGGGTGACCGGCGACCCTGGGGTCCCGGCGACTCGGCGTCCCGGCGTCCCGGCGTCCCGGCGACTCGGCTCGCCGGCGACTCGGCGCGCCAATGTTGCCGTCAGGCGCACGATCCCGATATTTCAGCGTGGCCGGTCGGCAATTCATGCAATTCCCGCAGTCCTGGAACACGACCACGAGGGGTTTGTGGCCGGGCTGCGCCCCTGGGTAACGTGTCCGGTCGGGGTTCCTTTGTACGTCTCGACGCGCTCGAAGCCCCGCGTCTCGAAGAGAGCCCGAGGGTCGGACATCCGGACCGTGTGGCCGCCGACGTTGATGCCCGCAGGAAGGCAACGTGGCGCGGCATCTCAGGAATGGGCGGCGTGCAGCACGTCCCGAGCGTTGTCGGTGAGGAATGCGGCGTCGGACCCGAGACCGATGAATCGGAACCCGAGGTCCAGGTGGCGGGGCAGGGGGCCTGCATCGCGCAGGAGGATCCCGGTCGCCTTGCCGTGTCCTTCCGCCGCGGCGACGACACGCTCGAGCGACGCCAGGTAGTCCGGGTGGTCGAATTGCCCGGGAATGCCGAGGCTGTGGGAGAGGTCGGCGGGCCCTACGAACAGGACGTCCACCCCGTCGATCGCCGCGATCTCGACCGCGTGTTCCACCGCGCTCGGGGATTCGATCTGGATGATGCCGACCAGGTGCTCGTTGATCCCGCGGACGTCGGCGTGGTCGCGTTCACCCAGGCCGGCACCGCGCGTGGACAGGGCCAAGCCGCGCACGCCGTCGGGTGGGAAGCGCATGAACGAGATCGCTTCGCGAGCCTGCTCGGGCAGGTCCACCCTCGGGATCATCAGGCCGTGCGCGCCGTGGTCGAGGGCACGACCGATCCGCAGCCGCTCCCCGGACTGCGGACGCACGAGTGGTGTCGTCGATGTCGTCGAGACGGCGAGCAGGCTCGTGAGCAGGTCGGTCTCGGTTCCCGCCCCATGCTCGAGGTCGACGATGATCCAGTCGAACCCGACGCGGGCCAGCATCTCCGCCGCGATCGGCGAGCCGAGCGTGGCAAACGCGCCGTAGAGGGTTTGGCCGGCGTGGATCCGCCGGCGCAGGTCGGTGAAGCCGGGGACCGGCGGGAGAGGCGATCGATCAGTCATGACCCAATGATGCGCGGTCTCGCACTCCGCATGCTGCGGCCACGATCCGTTGACCAGCCCGGTCGTGTCGACGACCTCGATGCGCCTCCTGCCCGGTGGTCCGGCCCTGCCGCGACGACCCTGCCTCCTTCCTGAGGACGGCGCGCCTGGTCAGTCGGGGAATGCCTCCGGGCCTCGCTCCGCGAGCTCGGAAGCTTCCGCGCCGGCGTCCTCGGGCGGCAGCCAGCTGTACGGGTAGGCCGGGTCGTCCAACCCGGCCGCCTGGCGCGTGATCCGGAGCGGGTGGAAGGTGTCGACCATGACCGCCAGCTCCTCGGTCGCCTCCTTGCCGATGGATGCCTCGGTCGTGCCCGGGTGCGGCCCGTGCGGGATGCCGGCCGGGTGCAGCGTGAACGAGGCGATGTCCACGCCGCGGCGGCTCATGAAGTTGCCGGCGACGTAGTAGATGACCTCGTCGCTGTTGATGTTCGAGTGGTTGTACGGCGCGGGGATCGCCAGCGGGTGATAGTCGAACTTGCGTGGCACGAAGGAGCAGACCACGAAGTTGCGCGCCTGGAACGTCTGGTGCACCGGTGGCGGCTGGTGGACCCGTCCGGTGATCGGCTGGAAGTCGCCGATGTTGAACCGGAACGGCCAGAGGTAGCCATCCCAGCCGACCACGTCGAACGGGTGATGGCCGTAGTGGTAGGCCGTGATCCGGTCGGCCGAACGCACGTGGATCACGAAGTCGCCCTCGTCGGCGCGGGGTTCGGCGAACTCGGGGGCGTGGAGATCGCGCTGGCTGTAGGGCGAATGCTCGAGCAGCTGGCCGTAGTCGTTTCGATAGCGCTTGGGTGGCTCGATTTCAGACGGCGCCTCGAGGTAGAGGATTCGCTGCTCCGAACCGGCGTCCGGGTCCAGGCGCCAGGTCGTGCCGATCGGCAGCACGAGATAGTCACCCGGCCCATATCGGAGCGGCCCGAAGTTCGTGTCGCAGAGGCCGCTGCCCTCGTGGACGAAGAGCATCTCGTCGGCGACGCCGTTTCGATAGAAGCGGCCGTCGGGCATCGGCTCCGCGGGCCGGACCACCCCGAAGACGACATCGCTGTTGAAGTAGAGGGGCACGCGGCCGGTGACGACGTCGCCGTGCGGTGGCAGGCCGCTCGTCTTGGTCAGGCGATGGCGGTGGAGCCCGTCGTCGGCGGCATCGAGCTCGATCCGGCGGACCGGCTCGATCCGGTGGGTGCGCGTCGGCGGCGTCAGGTGGTACAGCAGGGAGCTGCGACCGGTGAACCCCTCCACCCCGAACAGCTCCTCGGCATAGAGGCTGCCGTCCGGCGCGCGGTGCTGGGTGTGGCGCTGTTGCGGGATGCTGCCGCGGGCGACGTAGTACATGACGACGATCCTCCTCGGTGCGCCCGTCAGTCTAGCCGCGGCACCCGGACGGGCGGCGCCGGTGCGCTCGCAGCCGACTCGCACTCGTCTAAAGGGTCGCGTCCGTCGATGTCGTCGAAATAAAGACGATCCGGGCCCGAAGATCACGAGATCACCCGATGGCACGGCGGAGCCTGGGACCTAGGGTGAGGACATCACGAGATCACTCCAGCGTCTCGAACCAAGACCCGAAGGACCTACCAGATGGCTTCCGAATTCGACCTCCAGATCGCGGCCCAGCACCACCAGGACGAGCTCCTCGCCGAGACCAACGCCCGGCGGCTCAGCCGAACCGCCGAGCTGCGGCGCGACGACCCGGCTCCGACCGGTCGCCGGCTTCAGGCCCTCATTCGCCGACTCGCCGGCGCACCGACCTTCGCCTGACCGACGAAACCTGCCAAACCTGCGCCGGGCACACGTACCATGGCGCGCGTGGCAACACGCGTCTCGAGTCCGCTCTTCATCGGACGGCAGGCGGAGCTTGCGAACCTGACCGAGGCGCTCGACCGGGCCGCGACCGGCGTCGCGTCGACCGTCCTCATCGGCGGTGATGCCGGGATCGGCAAGTCGCGCCTCGTCGCGGAGGTCTCCGCGCGGGCCGCGAGCTCGTTCCTGGTCCTCGAGGGCGGCTGCGTGGCATTGGGCGATGGCGGCGGCCTGCCCTTCGCGCCGATCGTGGAGGCCCTGCGACGGCTGCCCGCAGTGCTCGCCGCTGACGCGGTCGACGGCCTTGGCAGCATCGAGGTCCTCCGCTCCCCCGCGACGGCGGAGCTGGGCCGCCTCGTCCCCGAGCTCGGTTCCGCAGCGGCGCCCGATGTCGGCACCTTCGATCGGCCCGAGTGGATCCAGGCCCGGATCTTCGAGGGGCTGCTGGCGCTGCTCCGAGGCCTCGGCGAGCACCGGCCAGTGGTGCTGATCCTGGAGGACCTCCACTGGGCGGACGGGTCCACGCGAGACGTCACGTCGTTCCTGGCGCGGAACGCACGGACGGAGCGATTGGTCGTCATCGGGACGTATCGCACCGACGAGTTGCATCGTCGCCATCCGCTGCGACCGTGGCTATCCGAAATGGAGCGATTGCCGCGCGTCGAGCGCATCTCACTCACGAGGTTTGGTCGTTCGGAGATCGACGCGCTGGTGGCAGCGATCCTCGACCATTCCCCTCCAGTCGGACTCGTGGACAGCGTCGAGCGGCGAACGGAGGGCAATCCGTTCTTCGTCGAGGAGCTCCTCGCGTCCGGCGCCGAGCAGCACGGCGACAACCTGCCGCAGACCCTGCGCGACGTGTTGTTGGCCCGCCTCACGTCGCTCTCGGAGGAGACGCAGCAGGTTCTCGGGATCGCTGCGGTGGCCGGCCGTCGCGTCCAGGCGGATCTGTTGGCCACGGTGGCGGGCGTGCCGGAGGCCGAGCTCGAACGCCCGCTCCGGGAGGCGCTTGCGAGCCAGATCGTGGTGGCCGACTCGACGTCGGGCGCCGACGCCTATCGCTTCCGCCACGCCCTCCTCACCGAGGCGGTCTACGACGACCTGCTGCCATCGGCCCGACGCCGTCTCCACGCTGCCTACGCGGCAGCGCTCGAATCGAAACCTGTGCCCGAAGGCGCCGAGGGCGCTAGCCACCTGTCGGCGCTGGCCCACCACGCTACGGCTGCCCACGAGCCGACTCGTGCCCTCCATGCCTGGGTCGGCGCCGCTCGGGCGGCGGTCGCCGCCTATGCCTTCTCGGTGTCATTGACCGCCTACGAGCGGGCCATCGACCTCTGGGACGCTGTCCCCGCGGACGACCGGCCCCAGGGGTGCGACGCCGCGTCTCTCCATCACGAGGCCAGCCTTGCCGCGATGCTGACCGGCCGCCCCGACCGGGCCGTGGACTTCGCCCGGGTCGCCCTGAGCCTGATCGACCCGGCCCGCGAACCCGAGCGCTGGGCGAGCGCGAACGAACGCCTGGCGCGGGCATCGTGGGTGTCGGGGGCGATGGATGATGGTCTCGCCATCCTCGAGTCGACCGCCGCCGCGCTCGAGGGGTCCGAACCGACACCTGTCCGCGCCCGCGTGGTCGCGGCACTCGCCGGCGCCCATATGCTCCGCGGCGATCACGCCACGGCGATCGTGGTGGCGAACGCCGCGATCGTGCTTGCTCGACTGGCCGGCTCTCCGTCGGCGGAGGCGCACGCGCTCAACACGCTCGGCACGAGCACCGCCCTGACCGGTCGAACGGACGAAGGCCTGCGCTACCTGTACGAGGCGTTCGAGCAGACCAAGGCGATCCCCGATGCCTACGACGACGTCGGGCGAGCGTATGCGAACCTCAGCTCCGTCCTGTTGATCGCCGGTCGAGCGCAGGCGAGCTTCGAGATCGCGACCGCCGGGGTGACATGGGCGCGCTCGGTCGGCGCAGCCGCCGGCTACGGACGGTTCAACGCCGGCAATGCGGCCGAGGCCGCGGTGGAACTCGGACGATGGGACGAAGCCGAGGCCATGCTGGACGACCTGCTCGCGAGCGACGCGGTCGGCGTGAACCACATCGGGACCATCAGCGTCGCCGGCTGGTTCTTCGCCCGTCGCGGCCGGACGACGGACGCCGAGCGGGTCCTCCGCGATGGGCGCGCGCTCGTCGATCCCCTGCTGGAGGCTCAGTTCAAGGGGCAGATCTACGTCGGACTCATCGAGCTCGCGCTCATGACGGGCCGGCTCGAGGACGCGATCGCCGACGCGGCGGCCGGGCTGGAGCAGCTGCAACGGACCGAGGACCACTACTACATCGGCCCGCTGCTGGTCATCGCGGCCCGCGCCGAGGCGGACGTCGCCGTGTCCGCTCGAGCACGACGAGATCCGGTGCGCGCAGATCGCGCGGCGGCGGCCGCCGGCCGTTACGCAGACCAGCTGACCGAGCTCGCGACCACGGCGACGAGCCGGGACGTCTATGGTGGCCGCCTCGCCGGGTCCGCGGCCGTCGCCGCCGCGGAGGCAAAGCGCGCCGCGGGGACGTCGGATCCGACCGCCTGGATCGAGGCCGAACGCGCCCTGAAGACGCGTGACGTCTGGCTGACGGCCTACGCGCAGTTCCGCCGCGCAGAATCCCTGCTCCGGACCCCAGCCGGACGCCGAGAGGCCGAATCCGTGCTCCAGAGTGCGCACGCCGGCGCAACCGCCCTCTCGGCAGCGCCGCTCGTCGCGTGGATCGAAGCGCTCGGGCGGCGGGCGCGGATCGACCTTGCGCCGGCCGAACCGGCCGAACCGGCAGTCGAGCCAACGGTCGACACGTCGCCCGCGGCCAACGCCCTCGGTCTGACCGCTCGCGAGCGCGAGGTGCTCGAGCTGGTCGCCGAGGGCTTCACGAACCGGCGCATCGCCGAGGCGCTGTTCATCAGCGAGAGCACCGCCGGGGTGCATGTCTCGAACATCCTGGGCAAGCTAGGTGCCGCGAGCCGGACCGAGGCCGCAACGATCGCCGCCCGGCTCGGCCTGGTCGACTGAGCGGCATCGCTCGTACCCGGGGCTTTCGCGACCGGTGGCTTCCACAGACCGCGCATTGTCGAGTCTGCCCGGAGACCGTAAGCGTTGATCTTTGCTGCGTGGGCAATGAACCCATACCGCCTTGCCGTGGGCGCAAGCAAACCTGCCCGCGATGCCGGCTCCACTCCCCAGGGAGGCAAGGTCTTGCCATGGGCCCAAGACAGGACGGCTCTCGGCCTCGAACCCGCGCGATTTTTGCCGGACCGGCAAGAAATCACGCTGCCTGGCCCGCGAAAGGGTCGATCACGAGGTTTGTTTGCCCGTGCGGCAAGCGACCGCCCAGCCGATTCAGTCGACGCCGACGACCGTGCTGCGCCGCTCGAGGAGGACGACGTCCCGCCAACGGCCGCTCGGGTCCCTGCCCACCGCGACCTGCACGCCGATGCGCCGGAATCCGACCGTTTCATGGAGGGCAAGGCTGGCCACGTTGTCGGCCTGGACGCCGGCCATCAGGGTCCACAGCCCGGCCGCCTCGGACGCCTCGATCACCGCGTCGAGCAGCGTGCGCCCCACGCCACGCTCGCGCGCATCGGCCGCCACGTAGACGCTCTCCCAGGCGACGCCGGTATAGACGCGTCTCGCCGAATAGGCGCTGAGCGCGGTCCAGCCGAGCACGGGTCCCGCAAGTTGGTCGCGCGCGACGAGCCGGCAGTCGTGGCGGTGCGAGTGGTCGAAGTGGGACCAGTCCGGGGCCGCCCGTTCCAGCGTCGCGGTACCGGTCGCGATCCCCTCCTCGTAGATCCGCCTGACCTGGGGCCAATCCTCGGGCGTCATCGGCCCGACCAGGAGATTCGGCTTCATGCCCGAACCGTAGCCGGCTGCAGCGTGGCATGTCGACCGGTTGCGGGCGTTCGATCTGGCGGGGGTGAGGGAGCCGAAACCGACCAGAGACCCGGAGGGAGGGCGCTCGATCGTCCGCTCGGGCTGCGCTACTCAGACGCGCATGACCGCGATGGGAGCTTCGTGGTCACCCACCAGAACGGCAGATAGCGTCAGATTCTGGGGCCAGTCACGCTCAAGTATCGGTGGATTGCGCATGATCAGGGCACGCCGGGCCAACCGCGGCCCCGGACCGCGGCCCTACGGACCGCCGCGGTCAGGGCGCTTCGTGCAGGACGATATGAGGGCGACCCGGGTATTGGCCGGGACCTCGACGGTTCCTTCGCCCACCGGTCGCCAGTCATCTCCGCTCGGAACGGTGACCTCGATCGTCCAGGTGCCTGCCTGACAGGGGAGCGCGAACAAGCCGTCATCGCCCACGCCGTAGCCCACATCACCAAGACCGCAGCGGCGCGTGTCCGAGCTCCGCCAGCGCAGGTAGTAGAACGCCGGGGGAGGCAGTCCGCCTGCTTCGGTCCGCACCCGCCCGTCGACCTCGCCCCACTCGATAAGGGCAACGCCGGTTCCGTCAGACACCACCGTCAGCGCATCACCCAAGTCGAAGTGGCGTGGATCGGCGGCCACGGTTGCGATCCATACGAGGTCGGAGCGAAGGCCCATCGCACGCCGGAGCTCCACCGTGTGACGGAGCTCCGGGTCGCTCGGAAGTGGCTCGGTCGAGATGGGGCTCGCTGAGGGCTCCCAGCGGTCGGTCGTGGCGGCGCCCATCGCGGCCGTGGGGCTGGCCAATGCCACGGGCGTGTCGTTCGACCCTCCGGCTGCACGGGTGCAAGCCGCCACGACCAGGAACGACAGTACACCGATGGCGATGGGCGTCCGACGCATCGCCCCTTCCTCGAGCGATGGCGATGGCTCTCAGACGCGTCGGGCCACGATAGGGTTACGGAGGGTCCCGAGTCGTTCGACGGTGAGCGCCACGACGTCGCCCGGTTCGAGGTAGCGGCCGAGTGTCGTCTCGCGGACCTCGAGCAGGCAGCCGCCGCCGACCGTGCCACTGCCGAGGAGGTCGCCCGGACGGAGGCGGGCGTCAGCCGATGCCCTCGCAAGCATGTCGGCGAACGAAAACTGCACGTCCGACCAGGTGCCCCGGCTCGTCTCGGTACCGTTGACCTCGGCCCGCATGGTCAGGTCGTATCCGTTTCCCCGGCGCGCGTCGGCGAGCTCGTCCGGGGTGACCAGGTATGGACCGAAGGAGCTGGCGAAGTCCTTTCCCTTGGCCGGCCCCAGGCGGACGACGGTCTCCTCGCGCTGGAGGTCACGCGCCGACCAGTCGTCGAAGATCGTGAAGCCCCCGATGGCCTCCTCCGCCCGCTCCGCCACGAGGTTCACGGCCGGCGTGTCCACGAGCGCCGCGACCTCCAGCTCGTAGTCGAGCTCGTTCGAGGCGGCGGGGCACCAGACGGGCTCGTCGGGACCTCGAACCTCGGAGGGATTGCTGAAGTAGAAGACCGGCAGGCGGTACCAGGCCTCGGGCACCTCACCCCCGCGCCGTTCCCACATCGTCCTGACGTGTCCCTCGAAGGCGTAGAAGTCGCGAACGGTCGGCGGCCGCAGGATCGGCGGGCCAAAGGCGAGCTCGTCCGCCCCCAGGATCGCGTCGTCGGCATCCGATCTCGGGACGAACCCGTCGACGAGCTCGCGCAGCGCCTCGACCCGAAGCCCACGCTCGAGCAGGTCGTCGAGCGTCGTGAGCGGCTGGCGATACAGCACGGAGTTGTGGGCAAGACGCGGATCCGACGCCGTCGCCCGACGCCGAACGACCTCGAGATCGACCCAGCGGGCGGGCACATCCTCCTGGTCGAGGGCCGCCGCAAGTCGCCACGGCGCTCCCGCCGGCCAGCGCCGTTCGCGAAGGTGCGCGATCTTCATGCGGAGGGGATCAGAACGGCTTGGCCTCCATGAGCCAGACCAGGACGGCGATTGCCACGACCCCGATGATCGTCAACAGATCCGGTCGGAGGCGTGCCTGCGCCGCCTCGACGTCCGCGGTCGAACCGGGCTGGTGGGACGGCATGCCTGGCTTGTCGCCACGGCCCGGCAGCCCAAGGGCCTTGCGGAGGTCGCTCATCGGGTTCGCGCCGACCGGCGTCATGACGCCGAACACGGCGATGACGACACCGATCGCCGCCCACGGCCAGAGCCGCCCGAAGTGGTTGCCCATGATCGCCGCGACGATCCCGAGCACGAGCGCCAGGATGAGCCCAACGCCGGCCACGCCAAGCGAGGCCTGCGACAGGTCCAGCACCGCGGCCAGGCGCGCGCGGTCGGCCTCGCGTCGTGCCTGAAACATGGCGAATACCGAGGTTCCATGTGCCCCGAACGCGATGATCACGAAGAAGACGTGGGCGATGACGACCGACGAATAGAAGTCCATCCGCCAACTCCATCGGACTGGGATCACGGACTGGGACGCCGGGCTCTCCCGCGCTCGATTGTATGCTCGGGACGCGGCGGTTCGCGCGACCGCTACAGGTTTCCGCGCTTCGCTTGTTCCCGCTCGATCGCCTCGAAGAGCGCCTTGAAGTTTCCGACCCCGAAGCCGCGCGAGCCGTGGCGCTCGATGATCTCGAAGAAGAAGGTCGGGCGATCCTGGACCGGTCGCGTGAAGATCTGGAGCAGGTAGCCCTCCTCGTCCCGGTCGGCCTCGATGCCGAGCTCTTCGAGCGTCTCGATCGGCACGCCGACGTCACCGACGCGATCGGCCAGCGTCGCGTAATACTCGTGCGGCAGGCCCAGGAACTCGATCCCGTTGTCGCGCAGCCGGCTGACCGTGCCCACGATGTCGTCCGTGCGCATCGCGATGTGCTGACAGCCGGGCGAGCGGTACCAGTCGAGGTACTCCTGGATCTGGCTCTTCTTCTTGCCCGTGGCCGGCTCGTTGATCGGGAACTTGATGCGGCCGTTGCCGTTGGTCATGACCTTGGACATCAGCGCCGAGTACTCGGTGTGGATGACCTTGTCGTCGTAGTGGATCAGCTGGGCAAAGCCCAGCGCGTCGCGGTAGAAGTCGACGAACCGGTCCATCTCGCCAAGACCCACGTTGCCGACGCAATGGTCGACCTCGAGGAGCGTGAGACCGCCCGCGGCACGCGCCGACGCCTTCACCTTGCGGTACCCGGGGGCGAACGCGCCGCCAAAGCTCGACCGGTCGACGAACGAATGGAGGACCTCGCCGTAGGTGTGGATGGACGCGCGACGCAGGACGCCGTCCTCGCCACCATCGAACTCGGTCGGGGCGAGGGCGGAGACTGCCCCGCGACTCGTCGTCTCGCGCCACGCAGCCTCGACGTCGTCCACCGCGAACGCGATGTCGTGCACGCCGTCGCCGTGCAATCGCACGTGCTCGGCGATCTCGCCGTCGGGCGTCAGCGGCGCCGTGAACACGAAGCGGATGTCGTTCTGGACCATGACGTAGCTGGCGCGGTCGCGGACCTTCGTCTCGAGGCCGCTGAACGCAACGGGCGTGAACCCCCACAGGGCGCGGTAGTAGGCCGCCGCCTGGCGGGCATTGCCGACCCAGAACTCGACGTGGTCGATCCCCTTGAGGGGCAGGAAGTCGGCGGCCCTGGCATAGGCGTCCGAATCGGTCCGGGCGCCGGCCTGGTTGGCCGCGCCACGCGAGATCGTCTCCGTCATCGCGGATCTCCCCTGCTGCGGCGGGGCGGCCGGCCGCGGTCTGGGAGCCACGGGACGGCCGGTGGTCTTGGCCTCCCATGCTACCCCTCGCGTGCCACACTGGCACGCATGAACGATGCCGACCTCGATGGACGCCTGGCAGCCGCGGGTGATCGCGTGGCCAGCCTTGAACGCGCCCTGCGGACCCGCGCGCCATGGCCGCTCGCCGCGCGCTTCGACCACTCGCCCGAGGCCTCGTGGGGGCCACCCGAGATTCTCGCCCACCTCGAGGAGATGCTGGCCTACTGGCTCGGCGAGGCCGAACGGATCCTCGAAGGACCCGACGAACACACGGCCTTTGGGCGCGTGGCGACTGACGATGTCCGCATCGGGATCATCGGACGTGATCGGACGCTCCCGCTTCACGAGCTGGTCGCGCGCGTCCAGGTCGGAATCGACCGCTGGCGGCGGCGCTGGGCCGAGCTCGACCAGGCGAGCCGGCAACGCACGGGCACGCACCCGAGCCTTGGGGTCCTGACCGTGACGGACGTGGCGACCCGCTTCACCGTCGGCCACCTCGAGGAGCACCTCGATCAGCTGGCGGCAGCGCTCGGCAACGCTCCCGCGAACGACTGAGCGACCGCCGGGATGTTCATCCTCTACGCCATCCCGGTCGGAATCGTCGTGGGGTACCTGCTGGGCGGCCGCCTCGACCGACTTGGCTCGGTCCGCTTCCGCTGGGCGCCGCTCGCGCTGCTCGGGCTTGCCGTGCAGGTCGCGCTCTTCTCCGACCCGCTGGCCGGGGTGGTCGGTGAAGCGGGACCACCGATCTACGTGGCGTCGACCGCGGTGGTGCTGGTGGCCGTCCTGCGCAACCTCGACATTGCCGGCCTGCCGATCATCGCGATCGGCGCGGCCAGCAACCTCCTCGCCATCGTCGCCAACGGTGGCTACATGCCCGCGGATCCCGACGCGCTATCGGCAATCGGCGGCGTCGCGCCGGGGTACTCGAACAGCAGCGTCACCACCGATCCCGCGCTCGCTCCGCTGACCGATCTCTTCGCGATCCCCGCCTGGGTACCGTTCGCCAACGTGTTCAGCATCGGAGACGTGCTGCTCGGGATCGGCATCGCGGTCACCATCGCGATCGGGATGCGCCGCGGGGCAGCCGTGCGGGGCGCGAAAGGCTCCACGACCCGCCTCTGACGATCGCCGGTTTCGACGCCGGCCCCTCCAGGTCATCGAGGCCCGGGCGAACGGTGGCTGGCGTCAATCGCTCCTGGCGCCGGTCGGGCCGCAGATCCTCCGTGCCGCCTCGGCAATCGCCACAGCATCGATCCCGGCGTCGGCGAGCTGCTCTGTCGGCGTCGCCGACCCGGGCATGTGCTCGACGGCCAGCCGGACGACCCGGGCGCTGGCACCGGCGTCGGACAAGGCGGACAGGACCGCCTCACCGAGACCACCCTCGGGTCGGTGATCCTCCGCAGTGACGAACCGGCCGGTCTCCGTCGCCGCGGCGACGAGCGTCGGCGTGTCAATCGGCTTGATCGAGTAGAGGTCGATGACCCGCGCCGCTATCCCGGATGCGGCAAGCCTGTCGGATACCGCGAGCGATCCGTGCAGCGTCACCCCGGCGCCGATGAGGGTGACGACGTCCGCGCCACTAGAGCGCACGACGCGGCTTCCGCCGATCGGAAAGGCCTCGTCAGGCCCGTAGATGACCGGCGTCGGGCCGCGGGTCGTGCGCAGGTAGACGACGCCCCGACGGTCCGCCATGGCGACCACCAGCTTCGCCGTCTGATTGGCGTCGCATGGATAGAGGATGGTGCTGCCCCACACGGCGCGGAGCGAGGCGATGTCCTCGAGCGCCATCTGGCTCGGTCCGTCCGGGCCGATGCTGACGCCGGCGTGCGAGCCACTCAACCGGATGTCGGCGCGGCTGACCGCCGCCATCCGGATGAAGTCGTAGGCGCGGCTCCAGAATGCCGCGAAGGTCGACGCGAACGGGACCCAGCCACGGACCTGGAGCCCGACGGCGACCGCCGCCATCAGCTGTTCCGCGATGTACATCTCGATGTAGCGCTCCGGGATGGCAGCCGCGAACAGCTCCAGGTAGGTCGAGTTGCCGACCTCGCCATCGAGGGCGACCACGTCGCCGCGGGCGTGACCGAGGGCGACGAGTGCCTCCGCATAGCCGCGCCGTGTCGCCTGTTGCGAGCCCACCTCGTAGCTCGGCAGTTCGAGCGGGCCCGACGCGAAGCGGTAGGGTGCGGCGTTGCCCGCCGGCGCGTGGAGGTCCACCGTGATCCGTTCCAGGGTGTCCGCGCCGAGCTCGGCGAGGGCGCCGGGAGCGTCGTCGAGCGACTTGCCGTGCGCGCCGGTCCGGTCCTCGACGGCGCTCGCGCCACTGCCCTTGACCGTCCGGGCGATGATCGCGCTCGGACGGCCGCTCGTGGCGATGGCCTGGGTGTAGGCGTCGTCGATCGCCGCGATGTCGTGACCGTCGATCGCGATCGCTCGCCAGCCCGCCGCCCCGAACCGACGGACGTAGGCGTCGAGGTCCCAGCCGTGCATCGTCGGGCCGGTCTGGCCGAGCCGGTTGACGTCGACGACGACGACCAGGTTGTCGAGGCCCTCGACACCCGCCCGTTCGATCGCCTCCCACATGGAGCCCTCGGCAAGCTCGCCATCGCCGGTCAACACCCAGATGCGATACGGCAGCCGGTCCAGCCGCTTGCCGGCCAGGGCGATCCCGACCCCGATCGGCAGCCCCTGGCCGAGCGAGCCCGTGGCCACCTCCACCCACGGCAGGACCGGGACCGGGTGACCCTCGAACCGGCTGCCCCGCTGGCGGTAGGAGAGCAGCTCGACGTCATCGACGACGCCGGCGGCCCGGTAGAGCGAATAGAGCAGCGGCGTGGCGTGGCCCTTGCTGAAGATGAGGTGGTCGTTGCGCGGATCGTCCGGCGCGCCGAAGTCATAGCGCAGGTACCCGGCGAGGAGCACCGCCATCAGGTCGGCAGCCGACATCGACGAGGTCGGGTGGCCCGAGCCCGCCGCCGAGCTCGATCGGATCGAGTCGATCCGGAGTTGACGCCCGAGCGTTCGCATGCGGTCGTGGTCGATCATCGCGTGTTCCTGCCTCCTGCGCCGCCTGTCCGGGCGGCCTGTCCATCGACTACCCTTCGGTCATGCGCTCGGTCGAGATCGTGGTTCCGAACGCGAGCGGGTTGCACGCTCGTCCGGCCACGCTGTTCACCCAGAAGGCCGCCGAGTTCCAGGCGCGGATCAGCGTCGAGAACCTCGATCGCGGCAAGGGCCCGGTCGATGCCAAGTCGCTCCTCCTGCTCCTGACGGTCGGAGTGTCGCGCGATCATCGAATCCGACTCAGTGCCGAGGGCGTCGACGAGGACGCCGCGATCGATGCGCTCGTCGTGCTGATCGCGTCCGGACTCGGGGAGCCACCGACGGCCTGACGACCGAGGACCTTGAGGCTCACCGGTCCACGGCTGGCGGGAGCAGCGCCGTGAAGCGGGCCCGGGCGTCGGCCGCGGTCGAGTCGTCCAGCGCGACACGGGCAGCCGCATCCAGGTCCCCAGCCGAGACGGCACGGATGGCACGTCGGACCAACGGCAGGCTGGACGCGGCCATGCTGAGTTGGCGGACTCCAAGGCCGGCCAGGGCGAGCGCGGCCGCGGGATCGCCGGCCATCTCGCCACACACGGACAGGTCGATACCGGCGCGGCTACTCGCCAGGACGGCGTCGTGGATCAGCCGCAGCAGTGCCGGGTGGAACGTGTCGCGGTAGCGCTCGAGGGCCGCGTTGCCACGGTCCACGGCCAGGGCATACTGGAGGAGGTCGTTCGTCCCGAGGCTGGCGAACGCGATCTGCCCGAAGTAGGTGTCGCCGACCAGGATCGCCGACGGGATCTCGAGCATCACGCCGAGAGCCACCTCCCCCGCCCCCAGGCCGTCCTCGGCAAGCGCTCGGCGGGTCTGCGCGGCGAGGTCGAGCAGGAGCGCCGCATCACTCGCGTCCGCGACCATTGGCGCCATGACCTTGACCGGGCCCGCCAGCGCGGCCCGATAGCACGCCCGGAGCTGGGTGATGAACACGGCCGGATCCGTGCGCGCGAGGCGCAGAGCGCGAACGCCCAGGAACGGGTTCGCTTCGGTTGGGATCGGGAGATACGGGATCGGCTTGTCGCCGCCCACGTCGAGCAGCCGGATGGTCACCGGATGGGGCGCGAACGCCTCGACGACTCGCCGGTACGCGGCAAGCTGCTCCGCTTCGGTCGGTGGGCTGGCCCGCTCAAGGAACAGGAACTCCGTTCGGAACAGTCCGACACCCCGAGCCCCCAGCTCCACGGCTGGGCCGCACTCATCGGGTGTCCCGATGTTCGCCAGCAGCGTCACCTCTACGCCATCGCTGGTCACGGCGGGCAGAGCGGCTTCGCGGATATCGACCTCGTGGCGGCGACGCGCGAGGGAGGCTCCACGGTCGAACCGGGCCTGCGTTGCTTCGTCCGGATCGAGGACGACCTCACCGGTGTCACCGTCGATGGCAAGCTCGCCGACCAACCCCTGGGCTGCGCTCGAACCGGCGGCGCCCCGCGCGTCGTCAACGCTGCGCAGCGCGGCGAGCAGCCCGGGCACGCCGACCACCGCGGGGATGCCGTAGGCGCGGGCGAGGATCGCTGCGTGCGCGGTCGCGGACGATCCTTCCAGGCAGATGCCGAGGAGCCGCTCTCGTGGCAGGGTCGCGGTGACCGAGGGCGGTAGGTCGTCGGCCACGACGATCGCCGGGCGGTCCAGGCCCGGCTCCGGCTCCATTCCCCTGCCGGCAAGATGCCGCGCGATCCGGTGGCCGACGTCGGTCACGTCGGCCGCCCGAGCGGCCAGCAGCTCATCACCGAGCGAGCGAAGCTGGTCGGCGAAGCTCTCGGCGGCTGCCTGGATCGCCGTCACCGCGTCGTCGAGCCGGCCGATCCGCTCCTCGCTCATCGCCACCAGGGCGGGGTCCAGGGCGATGGCGGCCTGGGCGGCGAAGATGGCGGCCTCCTCGCCGTGGCCCTCGGCGGCGACGCGCTCGGCGATCCCCTCGAGGTCGAGGGCCGCCGCGGCGATGGCGTTCCCCAGCCGGAGTCGCTCAGCGGCGACCTCATCGGGGGGAATGCGACCGCCGGTCAGGATCGGTGACCGCTGGATCCGCGCCCAGCCGCCCCGAACCTGGCCCGGAGCAGCCGCGACTCCGTGCATCGATCGCATGCCGCCATTCTGGACCGCCACCCGACCGGCGGCTCCGTCGTGCACGCCCATCCAAGCAGGCCGATCGGCCCTGTTGTTGCCTTCCCCCACGCGGCATACTCGACGACGGCGTCCCTGGTGGAAGCCAGAGGTGGATTGGGTTGGGTGGAGGAATCCCCGTCGGGAACCCCCCGGCGCTGTCACAGTTGATTGCCGGCGACGCGATCCGGATCGGGTCGCATGTCCCCGACTGGCGCGCGGCGGTCAGGGCGGCCGGCGACGCGCTGGTCGATTGCGGCGCCACGACAACTGCCTACACCGACGAGATGATCGCGACGGTCGAGCAGCTCGGCCCGTACATCGTCATCGCCCCGGGGATCGCGCTTGCCCATTCGCGCCCGTCGCCAGCGGTGCTGCGGGCGGGGATCAGCCTCGTGACCCTCGCGCAACCCGTCGACTTCGGGCATCGCCAGAACGACCCGGTCCAGCTCGTCGTGGGACTCGCGGCCCCCGACGACGACGGACATGTGACGGCCCTTGCCACATTGGCGGAGTTCCTCGCGGACGAGGGCCGCCGGACGGCCCTGCTGTCCGCATCCGGCCCAGCCTCGATCCGGCAGATGATCGGCGACTACGAAGGGGGGAGCGCGACGTGAAGATCCTGGCGGTCTGCGGCATGGGTCTCGGCACCGGACTGCTCCTCCGGATGCAGGCAGAAAAGGCGCTCCGGGAGCTCGGCATCGACGCGGACGTGGAGGTCGCCGACATCGGGACGGCGCGCGCCCTGGCATCGTCCGCCGACCTGATCCTGACCTCCGAGGAGCTCGCCGCCCAGCTCGGCCAGGTCAAGCCCAAGATCGTCACGATCGACAACTTCATCGATCTTCGCGAGATGGTGACCAAGCTGAGGGCGGCTATGGAGTGATCGCGGAACCGGACAGTGTCCGGTGGGGAGGGAGTCGTTCCTGATCGCAGTCAGGCCTGACCGCAGTCAGCGGGACCTGAAGGAGGATCCCTGGTGGACCAACTGAACTACGTCATCGAATGGATTGCGAAGGACATCTTCGGCGTCCCCGCCTATCTCGTCGGGCTGATGACGATGATCGCCCTGATCGCCTCGCGAAAGGGCGCCGGTGAAATCGTCGGTGGCGCCCTCAAGGCGACCCTGGGATTCATCATCCTGGGTATCGGCGCGGGCGCCGTCATCGGCGCTTTGACCCCGCTCGGTGCGTTGATCACCGGGGCCTTCGGGGTCGAGGGCGTCGTCCCCACCAATGAAGCGATCACCGCGATCGCCAACGACATCCCGGACGTCGCCCAGAACGTCGCCTTCGCGATGTTCATCGGCGTCATCGGATCGTTGGTCATCGCGCGACTGACGCCGCTTCGCTATGTCTTCCTGACCGGGCACCACATGCTCTTCATGGCCACGGTGCTCACGGTCGTCCTCTACAACGCCCAGGTCGACTCGGCCGTCCAGATCCTCGTCGCCGCCTTCGGGCTCGCGACCATGATGGTGATCATGCCGGCCTTCTCGATGCCGTGGATGAAGAAGGTTACCGGCGGCCAGCCCGTCGCGATGGGTCACTTTGGGACCCTCGGGTACATCGCCGCCGGCGTGACGGGCCAGATCGTCGGTCGCGGCAGCCGCAGCACCGAAGAGATGCAGTTCCCTCAGGGCCTCCGCTTCCTGCGTGACCCGATGGTCGGGACGGCGGTTGCGATGATCTTCATCTACCTGCTCCTGACCATCATCTTCACCGCTCGAGTCGGTGAATCGGGCGCACTGGAGGCGGTCACCGCGGCCGGGTTCGCCGGCGCCGCCGGCGCCTCCGGCGGTTTGCTCGGCTTCCTGACCACGATGTTCAACCAGGCGCTCGTGTTCGGTGGCGGCGTCGCCGTCATCCTCCTCGGCGTCCGGACCATCCTCGGCGAGATCGTTCCGGCGTTCGCCGGCATCGCCGAGCGCGTGATCCCCGGGGCCGTCCCGGCACTCGACTGCCCGGTCTCCTTCCCGTTCGCCCCGAACGCGGTGCTCGTCGGGTTCCTGGCCAGCGTTGTCGGTGGCCTCGTGGGCTTCGGCATCCTGTGGGCCGGCGTTGGTGCCTGGCTCGTCGTACCGCTGATCCTGCCCGGGATGATCCCGCACTTCTTCACGGGTGGAACCGCCGGCGTGTTCGGCAATGCGACCGGTGGTCGGCGCGGGGCCGTGGCCGGCGGATTCGTGAACGGGTTGATCATCACCCTGTTCGCGGCCTTCCTGGTCCCGGTCATGAGCGCCATCGGGTTCCAGGGCACGACCTTCGGCGACGCCGACTTCCAGTGGTTCGGCTTCGTCGTCGGGAACATCGCCCGGATCGAGGGCAACGTCGCCGCCGTCGGCGTGGCGGTCCTCTGCGTGGTCCTGCTCGTGTTCGCGAGCTGGTTCCAGAAGCGCTACGTGGACACCGGATGGATGCCCGGTGGACAGCCGACCCCGACCCCGCCGGCCGAAACTGAGCAGCCCGCGCACAGCGTCGCCTAGGCGACCTGGCGTGAAGCCGACCGCCCGGGCCACGCCCGGGCGGTCGGCGCATGCTGGTCGCAGGCGGCGCCGCACCACCCGTCGAGAGGTATGGACGTGATCTCCAGGGACGTCGTCTTCCGGGACCGGTATGGCCTCCATCCCCGCTCAGCGCATCGCATCGGGGAGGCACTCGCCGGCACCGCGTCGCGGGTGACCATCGAGCACCTCGCCACCGGTCGGCCACCGGTCGACGCGCGAAGCATGATGGCGTTGATCAGCTCAGGCATCCAGGCCGGCGATCCGGTCCGGGTCACGGCCGATGGTGCCGACGAGGATTCGACATTGGAGCGGATCGCCGCGCTCCTGGAGGCCGGCGTCTGTCACCCCTGAGGTTGATCTGGATCTAGGACCGTCTCTCGTCCAGGACGTTGGCCTTCAGGAAGGCCAGGATCCGCTCGTAGGAGTCGCGCTGGTTCTCGCGGCGCTCCCAGCCGTGGGCTTCCTCGTCGTACCAGTGGACCTCGTGGCGCTTGCCCTCGATCTCGAGGGCCTCGACCATCCGCTCGCTCATGAGTGGCACGACTCGCTTGTCCTTGCGGCCGTGGAGGATCAGGAGCGGGGCCTGGATGAGCTCGGCGCGGTAGACGGGCGAACCGCGGCGGTAGACGTCCACGCGCTCGGGGTCGTCCGGCGAGCCCATCATCTTGTGGAGGTCCCGCCGGCCCGCGCGGTCGCCGTGGCGGTAGCTCTCCGCGATCTCCGAGTCGCCGAACAGGTCGACACCGGCGCTCCACATCGCGGGCTCTTCGACCAGCGCGCACAGGACCATGTAGCCGCCGTACGATCCGCCGAAGATGACGAGCCGGCCATCCGACCATGGCTGGTTCACGGCCCAGCGGGCCGCGTCGATCAGGTCGTGGACGTCCGCGTGGCCCCATTCGCCGTGGTTGGCGTGGCGAAACGCACGCCCGTATCCGGTCGAGCCGCGGAAGTCGACGTCGAAAAAGGCATAGCCGTCGGCGACCAGGCGCTGCTTGAACGGCGAGAAGTAGCGGAACGATTGCCCCGTGGGCCCGCCGTGCGCGTAGATGACGGTCGGCACCCGACGACCGCCTCGCTTGCCCGTCGCACCGGGCGGTCGCCAGAGATTGCCCTCGATACGGAACCCGTCGCGCGACTCGACGGCCACCCGCTCGGCCAGGGCAGCGCGGCCCGGAGCGAGCGCTGGACGGAGGACGATCGGCAGGGAGTCCGTCACCTGGCGCGGGCGTGCGTCGTCGGGCGCCACGCCGGGAACGGGCAGCAGCCACAGGTCCTGGGGATGCGCCTCGCTCTCGCCGACGGCCGCGACCCAGGCCCCGTCCGGCAGCCAACCGACGGAGCGCCAGACGCCGTCCCAGGGATTGATCCGTCGTCCGGCGGTGGCGGCCGACACGGTCCGCGGCGTCCGGGGCGGGCGGCCCCGGCCGCGCTTTGGGGCAGCGCGTTCGGCGAGCTCACGCACGACCAGGTCCTGGAGGCCGTCGTGGACTTCGATGCAGATGAACCGGCTGCCGTCCGCCGATGGCAGCGGGACATACCCAACGCCTCCGCCCGGCTCGCCGTGTTCGCGATCGCCGGCGGTCAACACGATCCGGTCGTGCCCGTCGGCCGTCAACCTGATGACCTGGAACCAGCCGTCCGCGTCCGACACGTAGAGGAGGGACCCGTCGGGCAGCCAGCGCGCACCAACATCCATGCTGGTCTCACCGGCCACGACGTCCGTGCCGCCGGTGGCGACGTCCACGAGGGCGATCTGGGACGTCTCGCTCGGCTCTGGGTGCCGATGACCCGTGACCGCGAGGCGGCGTCCGTCGGGTGACCACTCGAACGAATCGACGTCGATCCCCGGTTCGGTCAGGACGGACGGCTCGGGCGGCCTGGGGTCGGCGGCGGGTCGGCCACGCCGCGGGACCGGTGCGTCGATCAGCCAGACCTGCGACCAGCCCCGACGCCGCGAGATGAACGCGAGGCGGTGACCATCCGGGGACCACCGCGGCTGCTTGCCACCGGCCGGCTTGGCGACGACGCGAGTCACCCGCGATCCGTCGGCCTCCATCACCCAGACCTCGTCGTCCCGGACATAGGCCAGCCGGCGTCCGTCGGGTGACCATTGCGGATCGGAGATGGGCTTGTCCGATGCGGTGAGGCGGTTCGGGTAGCCGCCGCGGAGCGACAGGGTGAAGATCTGGCGAGCGCCGGCCGCTTCGGCCGTGTAGGCAACCAGGCGATCGCGGGGATGCAGGCGGAACTCCCTCGGGCTCTCGATCGCGGCCATGGCTTCGGGCGAGAGGATCGTCGCGGGACTTCCGGGAGCGGTTCCGGATGGGCGTTGCGCCGGTTCGGGCGGCGTCATCGCCTCCCGGTCCGCGTTTCGGGCGACTTGGCGACCGACGCCTCGAGCTGGTCGCCGAGCTCAACCGTCCGGCGGTACGCCGCCCAGACCGCCTCGGACAGGACGGTTCGGAGCCGGCCGGACTCGAGCTCGTGGAGGGCCGCCGCGGAGGTGCCGCCCGGCGAGGTCACCATGTTGCGTAGCTCGGCCGGGTGCAGGCCCGACTGCTTGGCGAACAGCGTCGAGCCCTCCAGCGTCTCGATCACGAGGTCATGCGCGATGTGGCGCGGGAACCCGAGGTGAACGGCGGCATCGATCAGGGCCTCCATCACCAGGAAGACATACGTCGGGCCGGTCCCGGACACGGCGGTCGCCATGGCCACCATCTTCTCGTCGTCGACTTCGAGCTCCTTGCCGAGCGCCCCGAGCAGGGCTGCCGCCTGGGCTCGCTGACCCGGCGTGCATTCGGGCGTGGCGTACCAGACGGTCATGCCCTTGCCCAGCCGCGCCGGCGTGTTGGGCATGCTTCGCACGACCTGGTCGTGGCCGAGCATCCCCGTGAGGGCCGCGCTGGTCGCACCCGCGAGGACGCTCAGGACGAGCTGCCCGCGACGGAGATGTGGCCCGATCTCGCGACCGACACGAGCCAGCATCTGCGGCTTGATGCCGAACAGGATGACGTCCGCACCGTCGACCGCCTCGACGTTGCTGGCGACCGTGCGAATGCCGTAGGTCCGATCCAGGTGTTCCCGTCGTTCGGCTCGCTGGTGGCTCGCGACGATCTGGTCGGCCTCGACGAGACCGCCGCGAAGGATGCCCGCGATCATCGCCTCCGCCATCACGCCGGAACCGACAGTCGCGATCGTGGTCTTTGCCAGGGGGGACATCGGGCGGAGTATAGCGGCGCGTCCGGGCGGTCCCGGGCCGAATCGGGACGGTCGGGGCGGTGGGTCAGCCCGCGCCGGGAGCCCGCGCGACGCCGGTCAGGAAGAATCGGCCCGTCGTGGCCACCGATACGCCCGCGAAACCGGCACCGCGCAGCGCCGCTTCGAGCTCGCGGGGTTCGTAGTAGACCTTGACGATCCTGAATTCCCGTCCGTCCTCGAGGCGGCGGACGGAGACGTCGCCGGCCGGGGTGGGGTGGTCTGCGGCACTCGACTGCGGATCGAGCAGCGAATCGATGAACGCGAACGTGCCGCCGGGTCTGAGCCATCGCCGGATGAGCGCGAGGAAGGCATCGAGCCGGTCGCGGGGAACGTGGCTCAGCCAGAACCCGGTGAAGACGGCATCCACCTCGCGATCCGGCTCGGCCCACGCATCCCGCAGGTGGAGGTGGGCTCGCAGCCTGTGCGCGACGAGACGTTCGCGCGCCCGGTCGAGCGGTGCGGACGCCGCGTCGTAGAGGGACAGTTCGCCCTTGGATGCGAGGAGTGGCGACCACCAGCCCGTCCCGGCGGCCAGCTCGACGATCTCACCGCGGATCGGGAGATCGTCGAGCCAACGCCCGGCAGCGTCGAGCTCGGCGTTCCAGGCGGCATCGTGGATCGGCCCGCGGGCGTACCGGCCGCGACGGAGGTACCAGTCGTCGTACTCGGGCGCGCGGGCCTCGTAGTAGGCGAGCATCTCCGCCGCCGCATCCGGTCGGCGCTCGTCCGGCGTCGATGACTCGGCGGCCGACGCCAAGGGCACGTGCCCGTGCTCCGGGTCCCCGACCGCCGTCGCGGTTCGTGCCGCGCCTCGTTCCGTCAGGGCGTGTCGCAGGCGGAACCGGAGAAAGCCGTTGTCGCCGGCCTTCCCGACGCAATCCGGACAGAGCTGCGCCCACCCCTCCAGGTCGTCCGCGCCACGGCAGAGATGCGCCGTGCCGCACCACAGGCAATCGAAGCTCGCACGGAACGTCATGGCGGCAGGTAGGGTCGGCTCAGGGCTGGACCGGCGTCCACGAACCCCGGGGCGCGATGTCGACGAAGCCGTCCGGGTCGAAGATCTCCGCGAGGAGCTCGATCCCGTCGATGACTCGCGGTCCGGGCCGGCTGAAGTACGCCGACCCGTCGAGGGCGAAGATCTGGTCCCGGTTGACGGCCGCCAGGTCCGCATACCCTGGCGGTCGGCTGACGCGGGACCACTCGGCCACCGTCTCGGCCAGGTGATAGCCGCACGGCATCAGGAGCAGCATCTCCGGGTCGACCTCACCGATAGCGCCCCACGATGTCTGGCTCGAGGCCTCCCCGTCGGCGCCCAGCAGGTCCCAGCCGCCGGCCCGTCGAATCTGCTCGGGCACCCAGTGACCGACCGCGAACGGCGGATCGAGCCACTCGAGACCGACCACCCGCGGGGGGTGGCGGCCGGCATCGCGGCGAGCCTGGACGTGCGCCTCGACGGCACCCAGTCGCTCGCGCAGCGTCTCGACAAGGTCGACGGCCGCGTCTTCGGCCTCGGCCATCGCTCCGACCGTGGTGATCGTGTTGAAGATCCCCTCGATGGAGGTGGGTTCGAGCGAGACGACCGTGATCTCCGCGTCGATCGCGCGCGCGACCTCGTTGACCTCCCGATAGCTGACCGCGCAGACGCGACACAGCTCCTGGGTCAGGATCAGGTCTGGCCGCGCCGCTTCCAGCGCTGCCTCGTCCAGCGCGTACAGCGACGAGCCACCGTGGACGGCGGCGCTGACCAACCGATGGATGTCGCGCGACGAGCTCGCCGAGAGGTCGTGCACGCTGCGGGTGATGATCGGCTTGCCGACGGCCTCGGGTGGGTAGTCACACTCGTGGGTGACGCCAACGAGCTCATCTCCCAGGCCGATCGCGCAGACGATCTCGGTTGCCGATGGAAGGAGGGAGACGATGCGCATGGATGGGCCGGCTCCGTCGCGCCGGGAGGATCCGGCCGCGAACCCGCCGCGGCCGGGTTGCCGTCAGGCGGGTTTGGCCGCGTCCACGGCCGCCCGGGCGGCGGCCTTGTCCGTATACCAGGTCGCATCCATGACCGTGTAGTTCGCCCACTCCGGGGGAAGCGATTCCTCCGGGAAGATGGCGTTCACCGGACACTCCGGCTCGCACGCGCCGCAGTCGATGCACTCGTTCGGGTCGATGAACAGCTTGCGGTCAGTGCCTTCGTCGTAGTGGATGCAGTCGACGGGGCAGACGGACACGCACGCGAGGTCGAGCACATCGATGCACGGCTCCGCGATCACATAGGTCATGCACGTTCTCCTCGTGGCTCACCGCGCGGCGCATCGCTCGCGATGCGGAGCAAGAGCGTACCATCCGGCGCCCTCAGCGCGTGGCCCTTATGCCGGTGGGCGTGGACCTCCGCCGGTCCTGCCGGCCGAGGCAGGCTCAGCCGCCCGCGGGTTGCGTTACCCATCGGACCGGGATCTGCATGCCCCTGGCCCAGTGGCCGGGAATATGGCACCCGACCACCCAGGCCGAGGTCGCGACGCCACCGGCGCTCCCACTGGCCGACCCCGCAGCGTCAGCGGGCACCGTCCACGTGAGGTCCACGCGCTCCCCAGAGGCGACCACTACGCGAACACCGGCCACGTCGGCCGGCACGGTGACGACCGGCGTCGGACCGGGCGGAGCCCCGGCCACCGCCGCCTCGGCGGCCTCCCAAGCGTCCTGGACCGACGCGTCGCCAATGACCGCTTCGTGGACCACCAGTCCGCCGTTGATGACGTGGAGGAGGATCGTCTCGCCGGGCACCAGGTCGAGGACGTCGGGGACGAACGAGTAGTCGCGGGTGATCAGGTTCACCTCGCGCGGCGCGCCCGATGAGCCGGCGATGATCGACGGGGTCGCCACGGTCGCACCGTCCTGGCTGGTCTCGCAGGCCAGGAATTGGAGGCCGATGGCCACGATCAGACCGGTCAGCAGCGGGCGGACTGGCGTTCGGGTAGGGTTCACGGTCGCAGTCTAGGACCGCGCTCCGGAACGACATCGATTCCGCTTGACACGCCCCCGGGCCGACTGCAAAGTGCGGCGACCGCGCGCCGTGGGCGCAGTGGGCGCAGTGGGCGCGGGAATGGACAGCGCGCCGCGGCGCCAGACCGACCCAACCAGACCCGATCCCAGACGAGTCCCGAGGTCCCTTGACGATCCCTGCCCCCACCCCCGGCGTCGAGTGGCAGGATGCCGCCCGGTCGTTGACGCGCGCCGCCGGTGATCCGGCGATCGCCGTGCGCCTGGAGAGCGTCCACAAGCGCTTCGGCGACGTCGTCGCCGTCGACGGGATCGATCTTGATGTCCGCGACGGGGAGTTCTTCTCGATGCTCGGCCCGTCGGGCTCGGGCAAGACCACGACCCTTCGGATGATCGCGGGCTTCGAGCTCCCGACCGCTGGCCGGATCCTGCTGCACGGACAGGACGTCACCGCCGTCCCGCCCTTCGACCGTGACGTCAACACCGTCTTCCAGGATTACGCGCTGTTTCCGCACATGAGCGTCGGCGACAACGTTGGGTACGGTCTCGTCGTCCGGCGAGTCCCAAAGGCGGAGCGAATCGCCCGCGTCGCCGACGCCCTGCAAATGGTCCGCCTGGATGGGTACGAGGCGCGGCGGCCGAACCAGCTGTCCGGCGGCCAACGGCAACGGGTCGCCCTGGCGCGGGCCCTCGTCAACCGGCCGCGCGTGCTGCTGCTGGACGAGCCGCTCGGAGCCCTCGACCTCAAGCTCCGGGAGGAGATGCAGCTCGAATTGAAGGTGATCCAGCAGCAGGTCGGGATCACCTTCATCTACGTGACCCACGACCAGGAGGAGGCGCTCACCATGAGCGACCGGCTGGCCGTGTTCAACAAGGGCAGGATCGAACAGGTCGGTGCCCCCGCCGATGTGTACGAGCACCCGGCCACCCGGTTCGTGGCCGGGTTCGTGGGCACGTCCAACCTGCTGCGTGGGGACGTGGCGGAGGCCATCGTGGGTGTCCGCGGCACCTTCACGATCCGCCCGGAGAAGATCCATCTTCGTGCCCCGGACGCTCCGGTCGGCGAGGACGAGACGGGCGCGCTCGGGTCCATCTCGGACGTGGCTTACCTGGGTCCGGACACCCGTTATCTCGTGGCGCTCGACGCTGGGGCGGCGTTGGTGGTCACGCAACAGAACCTGGCGACGACCTCGACGGAGGCGCTCGCCCAGCAAGGCAAGGCTGTCCGCCTCGTGTGGAAGCGACAGCACCAACTCCCCATCGCGGATGGGGCATGACCAGGAGGAGGGTCCCTTGAAGCGAATGCGTGGAGGCCTGGCGCTCGCGGCGGTGGTCGCGATCGTCGTTGCGGCGTGCAGCAGCACGGGTGGTGGCAGCGCGGCACCAAGCCTGCCGACGACCGTCGGCGATGGTGAGGGCCAGCTCACCGTGCTGGCCTGGCCGGGTTACGTGGAGGACGGCACGACCGATCCCGCGGTCGACTGGGTCAGCCCGTTCGAGTCCGAGACGGGTTGCCAGGTGACGGTCCAGACGTTCGGCACGTCGGACGAGGCCTTCACCCTGTACCAAACCAATCCCGAGCAGTACGACGTCCTGTCCGCATCTGGCGACGCCAGCCTGCGGCTCGTCGCCGGCGGGTTCGTTCAGCCGGTCAACGTCGACCTCGTCCCGAGCTACGCCGAGATCTTCGACGATCTCAAGGACAAGGACTACAACACTGTCGACGGCGCGCACTACGGCATCCCGCACGGACGCGGGGCCAACATCCTGATGTGGCGCACGGACGAGGTGATGGAGGCGCCGACGTCGTGGACCGCGATGTTCGATCCCGACTCGCCGTACGCCGGCAAGTTCTCCGTGTACGACGCACCGATCTACATCGCCGACGCGGCGGTCGTCCTGATGTCGACCAACCCGGAGCTCGGGATCAAGAACCCCTACTCGCTCGATGACACGCAGTTCCAGGCGGCGATCGACCTGCTCAAGGCGCAGAAGCCTGCGGTTGGCGAGTACTGGGGCGACTACACCAAGCAGATCAGTTCGTTCCAGAACGGCAATACCGTGCTCGGCACGACGTGGCAGGTGATCGCCAACGTCCTCCAGGGGTCGGATCCACCCGTTCCGGTCGAGGTCGTCAAACCCGTTGAAGGCGCGACAGGCTGGTCGGACACCTGGATGATCAACTCGAAGACGAAGAACATCAACTGCGCCTACAAGTTCCTCAACCACATCACGTCGGCCTCGACGAACATCCAGATCGCCGAGTACTTCGGCGAGGCGCCCGGCAACTCCAAGTCGTGCGAGCTCGCGAGCAACCCGGACCACTGCACGATCTACCATGCGGCCGAGACCGAGTACTGGGAGGACGTCTGGTACTGGACCACGCCCGTGGCCGACTGTCTGGACGGCCGCACGGACGTGAAGTGCAAGGACTTCGCGGCCTGGGTCGAGGGCTGGACACAGATCCGCAGCGAGTAGTCGTTCGTCCTCGAACCATCATCACGCCCCGCGACGGCTGACGTCGTCGCGGGGCGCTTCCAACGGATATCCCAATCGTGACGAGCGAAACCCGCGAGATCCCGCCGCCGCGCCCGAGCGGGTCGCGTCGGCTGGCAGCCTGGTTGTTCCGCCGACCGAGGATTCGCCTCGGGATGCTCCTGGCGACGCCGGTCGGGTGGCTCGTCATCCTGTACCTGGGATCGCTCGCGATCCTGTTCATCAACGCCTTCTTCACCCGGGACGCCTTCAGCGGGCAGACGATCTACCAGCCAACGCTCGAGAACTTCGCCCGGCTGTTGCGCGACCCGTACCCCGGAATCACGCTGCGGACGCTGGCCATGGCGGCCTTCGTGACGCTGACCTGTGCGATCCTGGCCCTGCCGATCGCGTTCTTCATGGCCCGTATCGTGTCCTCGCGGCTGCGCAGCGCCCTCGTCGTGGCGGTCATCGTGCCACTCTGGGCGAGCTACCTGATCAAGGTCTACTCGTGGCGGCTCATCCTGGCCGAAGAAGGCATCCTCAACGAGTTGCTCCGACCGTTCGGCCTGGCTGGGCCGGGCTTTGGTGACGTGGCGGTCTGGCTGGTGTTCACCTACCTCTGGCTGCCGTACATGATCCTGCCGGTTTATGCGGGCCTCGAGCGGATCCCCGATTCCCTGCTCGAAGCGTCCGCCGATCTCGGCGGCCGGGCGATGATCACGTTCCGACGGGTCGTCCTGCCGCTCGTCCTGCCGGCCGTCGTGGCGGGCTCCATCTTCACCTTCTCCCTGACGCTCGGCGACTACATCGCCCCGGCACAGGTATCCACGACGATCTTCATCGGCAATGCCATCTACTCGAACTTTGGGGCGGGCAACCTGCCGCTGGCCGCGGCGCTCTCGGCCATCCCCCTGGTGGCGGTCATCGCCTACCTCTTGATCGCGCGCCGGCTCGGCGCCTTCGAGGCGCTCTGATGACCGTCGGACGCACGGCCCGGATGGCGCTCGGACTCGCGACCGTGTTGATCCTGCTCTTCATCTACGTGCCGATCGGCCTGATCTTCGTGTACTCGTTCAACTCGGGAACCACACCGGCATGGCCACCGGTCGGCTTCACCCTGGACTGGTGGGCCCTTGCCATCGCCAATACCGGATTGCAACAGGCCTTCATGACGTCCATCGCGGCGGCCCTCACCGCGACGGGTCTGGCGCTCGTCCTGGGGACGCTCGCAGCGATGGCGGTATCGCGCCACGCGTTCTTTGGACGCGAGGCGGTCTCGTTCGTGGTCGTCCTGCCGATCGCCCTGCCCGGCATCGTCACGGGGATGGCGCTGAGCACCACCTTCGCGCAGGCCGGGTTCCCACTCGGGTTCTTCGCGATCGTGGTCGGCCATGCCACGTTCTGCATCGTCATCATCTACAACAACGCGCTTGCCCGGCTCAGGCGCGTTTCGCGCTCGTTCGAGGAGGCGTCGGCCGACCTGGGCGCGGACACGTGGATGACCTTCCGGTTCGTGACGCTCCCGGCCATGCGCTCGGCCATCCTGGCCGGCGCGCTCCTGGCCTTTGCGCTCTCGTTCGACGAGGTGATCGTGACGATCTTCACGGCGGGCGGCGTGAAGACGCTGCCGATCTGGATCTTCCAGAGCTTCCGGCTGGCCAACCAGGTTCCGCTGGTCAACGTTGCTGGGGTTGTGGCGATCCTGCTGTCCGTGATCCCGGTCTACCTGGCGACTCGACTCAGCAGCTCCGTGGCCGTCACCCGGACCTGAGCGTCGTCAACGCCACTTGTAGCCGAGGTCGACGAGGAGGGCGACGGCCGGCGCGAATGAAGCCATGGCGAGGAACAGACGGCAACGCATGTGGCACCTCCGCCGGCCTGACGCCGGCGCTCGGATGACGGCGAGACCCCTCCGAGGAGTGCCCGATCTGTGGACCGCCGCGGACAGTATCCCGGCGGACGCTTAGCTGCGGCTTATCGCGCGGCCGAGCTGGCGGTCGCCCAGGGGCGGATGAACGATCGGCGCTGCGGCTTGGGCGACGGGCGAAGGGCGGCCGACTGGGCGGCGCGATGCGCGAGCGCCTGTTCGATCTCGACCGTCAACCGGCGCCCCACCGGCGTGCGCGCGAGCCACTCGAGATAGTCCGGATCGTGGTCGACGAGGGCACCGACCGTCCAGCCGGCATACCGTCCGAAGTCGATCGTGGAGCCAGAGCCGGTGGCCGTCCGGGCGGCGGTATCGTTCCTGGCGGGCTGCCACGCGACCTGCGTCGCGGTCGCCTGGTCCGTCGAGCGCCGCTCCTGGGGCACGACCGGCTGCGCGTCGAACGTTGCCCGCCGGTCGGCGTTTCCCAGGACGGCGTAGGCCTCGGTGATCTCGACCATCCGGGCCGAGTCTCCCCCGAAATCCGGGTGGTACTTCCGCGCGAGCGCCCGGAAGGCAGCCCGAATTACCTCGGGTTCGGCCTGGCGGTGAACCTGGAGCACCTCATAGGGGTCCTTCATGCCCACACCGTACCGGGCCACACCTTCGCCGCAAGCCCGCCACATGGGCTTGGCGTGCAAGACGATAGTCCTCCCGCTCACGGCCCCGTTTGGCAGGCAGCGGTGCGCGCCCATGCACGAACCGCGCGTGCACCACGATCGCCCGGCGCGTAGAGTCAGCCGATGGACACGAGCGAGTCCGCCGGGTTCCGCGCCGTGCTGCTGGCCGAGCGCGCGCGCCTCGTCGAGGAGGTCGGCGAGGCCATCGAGGCGCCGGACCAGATGACCTACGGGTCCCAGGCCGCTGCCGCGAGCCAGGTCTTCGAGCAGCAGCGCGACCTCGCGCTGCGCGACCGGGCCGTCCAGCACCTTGCCCAGGTCGACGCGGCCATCGCCCGCCTCGAGGCCGGAACATACGGACGCTGTGTCCGGTGCGGGAGCGATATTCCACCGGGACGGCTCGAGGCTCTGCCCTGGGCGGCGCACTGCATCGATTGCCAGACCGCCATCGATCGAGGGCAGCGTTGACCGAGACTGTCGAACACCCGGGTCTGACGTCGCTGGTGACGCTCGATGCCATCCGGGCGGCGGCGGAGACCCTGCAGGGCGTGGCGACTCGAACACCGCTTGTGGGCTTCGGTCCACCGACGGCGAGACGCTTCCTCAAGGCCGAGTCACTCCAGCCGATCGGCGCGTTCAAGCTGCGGGGGGCCTACGTCGCCGTCGCCTCGCTCCCGCTCGGTGTACGGGCACGGGGCGTCATCACCTATTCGTCCGGAAACCACGCGCAGGGTGTCGCGCGAGCCGCTCGACTCCTTGGCGTGCCGGCGGTCATCGTCATGCCGTCCGATGCGCCGCGCATCAAGCGCGAGCGGGTGGAGGCGGACGGCGCAGAGATCGTGATCGTCGGGACCGCCAGCGATGAGCGGCAGCACGTGGCGGAGACGATCGCCGCCGAGCGCTCACTCTCGGTGATCCCGCCGTTCGACGACGATCGGATCATCGCCGGCCAAGGGACCATCGGCCTCGAGCTCGTTGCCGACCAGCCGGACCTCGGCGTCGTGCTCGTCCCGGTCGGTGGTGGCGGGCTGGCGAGTGGCGTGGGCGCCGCCGTCAAGGCGCTTCGTCCCGAAACCCGTGTCATCGGGGTCGAGCCGGAGCTCGCCGCGGACGCCCGGGATTCCCTCGAGCGCGGCGAGATCGTCCGCTGGCCGGCGGAGCTCGTGTCGCGGACGATCGCCGACGGCACGAGGACACAGGCGCTCGGCGCTCGCACGTTCGCCCACCTCCGCGCCTGCGTGGAGCGGATCGTGACCGTATCCGAGGCCGAGATCGCGGCCGGCGTCCGCCTCGCCGCCGAGCGCGGACGCCTGGTCGTGGAACCGTCCGGAGCGCTCGGGATCGCGGCGATGGCGTTTCACGGCCGGGAGCTGGGGCTCGACCAGGAGGTCGGCTCGATCGTCGCGGTGGTGAGCGGGGGGAACGTGGACCCGGAGCGCTACCGCGAGTACCTGGCCGCGCCGATCCCGCCGGAGGGATAGGCGCAGGCGCTACCGCCGGGCGTCCCCCGGTTCATCGGCGAGCCGGTCTGCGAGCCGCCGCTCGCGGATCCGGATCTGGGCCAGGTCCAGGTCGGCCTGCCGGTCGACGCGCGCGAGGTCCCGGGTGTCCGCTCGCATCCAGCTCGCGACGAGCAGCATGATCGCGCCCAGGAAGATCGCGTCGCCGGCGATCCACATCACGCCTGCCGCAAGCCGCTGGTCCGCGAGGGCGTCCACGCCGTAGGGGACCCCGAGGCTCGCGTAATGCGGATAGAGGACGGTTGGCGCATTCAGGAGGACCACCGCCAGGAACGTGTTCTGGGTCATCTGCAGGAACACGAAGCCGATCCTCGCCGGATACCCCATCCGCCACGGCACCGGATCCACCCTGACCGCGGGCCACCAGAAAAGCAGGGCGCTCCCCAGGAACAGGCCGTGTTCCAGGTCGTGGACGAGTGGATCCTCGAGGGCGAGATCGAACAGCCCGGAGAAGTGGCTCGCCCACATCACTCCGGCGAAGAGGATCCACGCGATCACCGGAAACGCAAGCACGCGGGCCACCCGAGAGTGGAGGATCGGCAGGAGCCACCGTCGTCGAGTCGCCCGCGAGCTGAGCCGGAGCAGCAGCGTGACCGGCGCGGACAGCACGATCAGCGGCGCGGCGACGAGCACGAGCAGGACGTGCTGGATCATGTGGACGGAGAAGAGGGTGGTGTCGTACCGCTCGATCCCGGACAGCAGGGCGAATCCCAGCGCCAGCAGGCCGAGCAGGAACGCGGCCGTCCGGCGCCGCGGCACGGGGTTCGCCGGGTGGCGAGCGTTGATCCGCGCCACCGCCCAGAGCCACCAGACGGCGACGGCGACGACCGCCAGTGTCACGAGCGGTGAAAACGTCCATCCCAGGAGCAGCGAGCCGGCGTCCGGTGGCTCCGGCGGCACCGATCCGTGCGCCTTGACCGGGGTCGCGGCCAGGGCCAGCCCGCCGACCGCCGCGAGCACCGCGGCGACCCTCGACACCCGGTACCGCCTCGCACTGTTCGAGACCATGGACGGCATGGTCGCACGAACGCAGCGGGTGGGCTCCACGCCCCTCCACTCGGGCGCGCGAGCCGCACGCGCTCCGGTTAGAATGGCCGCGCTTCGGCCCGGCGGCCGCAAGCAATCAGCTGAATCCAGCGGTCGTGCGTCCCGTCCCTGGCGCGTGGCCATCGTCGAGGATGTCGATGTCTAGCACGCCGAGGAGACGCCTTACGCCCGGAACCGTGACCGCCGCGAGCGTTGTCGTGCTGCTGATCGCGCTCACCGTGGCGGCGGTTGCGCTCGGGCTCGATCTGGCAGGTGCCGCCCAGGGCTTCGTGACGGGGCTCTACCCACCCGTCGCGGTGACCGAGGAAGGCGCCCAGATCCGCGACCTCTACACGATCGTCTTTCTCATCGCGGCAGCGATCTTCGTCCTTGTCGAAGGCCTCATCATCTGGTCGGTCATCCGCTACCGGCGCAAGCCGGGTGACGATACGCTCCCGGCGCAGACTCACGGCAACAACGTCGCCGAGCTGGTCTGGACGATCGTCCCGTCGCTGATCGTGGTGTTCCTGTTCGTGGTCTCCTGGCAGACGCTCAACGTGGTCGACACCGCGGCCGCGAACCCGGAAACCCGCATCCGGGCGGTCGCCGGCCAGTTCCAGTGGCAGTTCGACTACCTCGCCGATGACGGCCAGACCATCCTGTTCACGCAGAACCTGCCGGTCGGCGAGGACGGCGGCATGGTCGTCCCGGCCGGTCGCACCGTGCAGCTCACGATGACCAGCCAGGACGTCATCCACGCGTTCTACGTCCCGCAGTTCCTGTTCAAGCGCGACGTGGTCCCGGGTCGGGTCAACCAGTTCGATTTCACGGTCAATGAATCCGACGCCGGGCAGGTCTTCCGCGGCCAGTGCGCCGAGCTGTGCGGGACGGGCCACCGGATCATGCTGTTCGAGGTCCGCGCCCTGACTGCGGCCGACTACGACGCCTGGCTCGAAGCCAGGATCGAAGAGGCCAGCGCCACGCCCCCTCCGCGCCCGAGCGGTGAGGCGGCCGGGCCGGTTCTCCAGGTGAGCGCCCTCAACATCGCCTTCGAGCAGACCTCCCTGACCGCCCCCGCCGACCAGCCGTTCCAGATCGAATTCGACAACAAGGACGCCGGCGTCCCGCACAACGTGGCCATCCACCGCGATGTCCCGACCGGTGAGGAGGTCTTCCAGGGCGAGATCTTCAACGGTCCCGAGAAGCGGACCTATGACGTCCCGCCGCTGCCCGCCGGACCGTACGCCTTCATCTGCACCGTCCATCCGACCATGACCGGCACGCTCACGGTCCAGTAAGGAGTCCAGATGGCGACGACCGCGCTGACGCCCGCTGCCTCCGCCTACCGGAGCGGCCTGTATGCCTGGCTGACGACGACGGACCACAAGAGGATCGGGATCCTGTACCTGATCAACTCGTTCGTCTTCTTCTTCATCGCCGGCATCCTGGTGCTCGTCGTTCGCGCCGAGCTGGCACAGCCTGGGCTGCAGCTCGTCGACGACGCGTTCTACAACGAGCTCTTCTCGATGCACGCGACGGTGATGATCTTCGTGTTCATCATCCCGATCCTCGCCGGGTTCGGGAACTACGTCGTGCCGCTCCAGATCGGCGCGCCGGACATGGCGTTCCCGCGGATCAACGCGATGTCCTTCTGGATGCTGCCGCTGGGCGGGATCCTGCTGATGCTCGGGTTCGTCACCGGGGGGGCGGCGGCCGCGGGCTGGACCAGCTATCCGCCGCTGTCCCATGACCAGCCGCTGGCCGCAGTGGGGTCCGGCCAGGACCTGTGGATCGTCGGCCTGGTGCTGATCGGGACGAGCTCGATTCTCGGGTCGATCAACTTCCTGGTCACGATCTTCAAGATGCGGGCGCCGGGGATGACCCTCTTCAGGATGCCGATCCTGGTCTGGACCGTGCTCGTGACCTCGGTCCTCGTCCTGATGGCGACGCCGGTCATCACCAGCGCGCTGATCATGCTGTTCATCGATCGCAACTATGGCGGGTCGTTCTTCGATCCCCGGTTGGGCGGCGATCCGATCCTCTACCAGAATGTCTTCTGGTTCTACTCGCACCCGGCGGTCTACGTGATGATCCTGCCCGCGATGGGCATGATCAGCGAGATCCTGCCGGTCTTCTCGCGCAAGCCACTGTTCGGCTACAAGGCGTTCGTGTTCGCGACGGCGGGGATCGGTGCGCTCGGCTTCTCCGTGTGGGCCCACCACATGTTCACGACTGGCGCGGTCTACCTGCCGTTCTTCAGCCTGATGACCTTCCTGATCGCGGTGCCGACCGGGGTCAAGATGTTCAACTGGATCTTCACCCTGTGGCGCGGCAAGCTGACGCTGGCGACACCGCTGCTCTTCGCTCTCGGGTTCCTGAGCATGTTCCTGATCGGCGGGATCAACGGCGCGTTCAGCGCGTCGGTGCCGGTCGACTTCGCGCTGCACGATACCTACTGGGTGGTCGCCCACCTGCACTACGTGCTCTTTGGTGGATCCGTGTTCGGCGTCATGGCCGGTTTCTACTTCTGGTTCCCAAAGATGACCGGGCGGATGCTCAGCGAGACCGTCGGCAAGATCCAGTTCGTGCTGATGTTCGTCGGGTTCAACATGACGTTCTTCCCGATGCACGAGCTCGGCCTGGCCGGCATGCCGCGACGGATCGCCGACTACTCCTCGGCGGCCGGCTGGAACGACATGAACATGCTGGCCACCATCGGCGGGTTCACCATCGCCGTGAGCATGGTGCCGTTCCTGTGGAACGTCTTCGTGTCGCTGCGCAGCGGCAAGCCGGCGGGTGATGATCCCTGGGAGGCCAACACGCTCGAGTGGGGCACCAGCTCGCCGCCGCCGCCGTACAACTTCGATCATCTGCCCGAGATCCGCTCGGAGCGACCCCTCTTCGATCTGCGTCACGGCCGCACCCACGCCGCCGCGACCATGCCCGACCCGGGGCCCGCGCCCCAGCCCACCCATTCGGCCGGTTAGGAGCGAGACGTGACGTCCTCATCGCACGCCCTCGTGCCATCCGAGCACAGCCCCGTGTCGGGACTCGCCCACGATCAGCGAGGCGGGATCAGCAATCCCGTCCTCGGGATGCTGCTGTTCATCACCTCCGAGGTGATGTTCTTCGGCGGCCTGTTCGCGGCGTACTTCTCGGTCCGAGCCAACACCCAGCAGTGGCCGCCGGATGAGTTCTCGCACACCCTCCAGATCCTGCCGCTTGTCGGACCGGCGACGATCCTGCTCATCGCGAGCTCGTTTACCTGCCAGTTCGCGGTGTGGGCCATCCGGCGCGACGATCGGACCGCGTTCCTGCGGAACATGACCGTCACCGTCGCGCTGGGCGTGATCTTCCTGCTGATGCAGGCGACGGACTACTCGGTGCTGGGGGCAGAGGGCCTGACGCTCTCGTCCGGGACCTTCGGCACGACGTACTACACGCTGACCGGCTTCCACGGCGCCCACGTCTTCGGCGGCGTGATCATGCTGTCCGTCGTGCTCTACCGCGGCATGGCCGGCCAGTTCTCGTCGCGTCACCACGATGCGGTTGAGGGCGCGTCGCTCTACTGGCACTTCGTTGACGTAGTCTGGATCCTGCTCTTCTCGCTCCTCTACCTGCTGCCCGGGACATAGGAGACGCCATGCACCCGCTACGCCACCCGCGCAACGCGGCCCTGGTGGGCATCGCGTTCGTGGTCATCGGGATCATCTACTGGGCGGTTCCGTATTACGGCGGCTGGCACATCGATTACGCGGGCCTGACGATGCTCATCTTCCTCGGCGCTGCGATGGCCCTGATGGCGTACGTGCTGGTCGCCGGCTCATCAAAAGAGTGACCACGATCGTTCGAGCGCACGCGACCCGCGTGTACGCGACCTGATCTGACCGACCGATGCTCGAAGGACTCTGGAACAGCATCCTCGACGTGCTCTCCCAGCTCGTCATCCCGGACTGGGGCGTGCTCGTGTCGCTCGCCCTGCCGGTGGGCACCGTCATCCTCGTCGCGATCGGGCTCGCGTGGATCTTCGGGCGCCTGCTGGCGGCCCCGCCGGCAAGGCGCGGGATCCAGCGAGAAGCACCCAGGACGCCGAGCGGGATCCACATGCCGGGACCGTCGTGGGCGCCGGTGTTCGCCGCTGCCGGCACCTTCCTCCTCTTCCTCGGCCTTGTCTTTGGTGGGGTCACCCTCATCCTCGGCGCGACCGCGCTCGTCCTGACGCTGCTCTACTGGCTGGCGGAGGGGCTGCGGCTCTACGACCGCGACATCGAGTCGACGCGGACGATCGTGCCGTCGCGCGACGACGCCACGCCTCCGCCCGGCGTCCACATGCCCGGACCGTCGTTCCGTCCGATCCTTGGGGCGCTCGGGACCGCGCTGCTGTTCCTCGGCCTCGTCTTCGGCGGCTGGCTGCTGATCGTGGGCGTGATCGCCCTGGTCGCGGGCCTGATCGGCTGGCTGACGGATGCCCGCCGCGAGTACGTGAAGGCGGTCGAAGCCGACCGAACCGGCCATCTCGAGAGCCTTCCCCCACCGCGAACCCCGGCGCGTCTCCTTGGCGCCCTGGCCGTGCTGGTGGTGGCCGCAGCCGTGTTGCAGTCCGGTGTCCTGACGGAGGGCTCGGCGAATGGCGGCGAGCCCGGAGCATCGGCGGGCCCGCCAGCGTCCGGCGAGGCTCCAACTGGCGGCGCTCCCTCCGGCGAGCCCCCAGGCTCAGGCGGTCCGGGAGATACCGGCGGCCCGCCGGCGGCTGCCGACGTGACAGTGGAGGCCCTCGGGATCGCCTTTGTCCAGACCACCTGGAGTGGCCCGGCCGACACCCCATTCAAGATCGCGTTCATCAACAGCGATGCCGGCGTTCCGCACAACATCGCGCTCATCGATTCGAGCGGCGCGGAAGCCTGGAGGGGCGACATCTTCAACGGCGTCGAGACACGCGTCTACGACGTCCCGGCGTTGCCGGCGGGCGTGTATACCTTCATCTGTTCCGTTCATCCGAACATGACCGGGACTGCCACGCTCCAATAACCGGGAGCTCGCCGATGCCGCGACGCCCGATCGTGTTCGCGCTGCTGGTCGCCGCCCTGACCACGCTGGCTGTCCTGCTCATCGTCAGATCGCCCGCGACCGGGCAGCGTGCGGCCGTGGGCGAACCGGCGCCACCGATCGTCGGGACCACCCTGGACGGCGAGGCCTTCGACCTCGCAGCGCTGCGCGGGCGCCCTCTCATCGTCAACTTCTGGGGGCCCTCGTGCGTTCCGTGCCGCGATGAATTCCCGTTGCTGGCGGCCAAGTTGTCAGAACATGCGGCGGACGCGTTGAGCATCGTCGGCGTCCTGACGGATGACCCACCCGAGCCGGCGCGCGCGTTCGTGGCGGAATACGGCGGCGCCTGGCCGACCGTGGTCGACCCCGACCGGGCGGTCAAGACCGCCTACCGGGTGGCCGCGCGCCCGCAGACCTACTTCATCGACGGGGCCGGGATCATCCGGTCCATCCAGATCGGCGAGCTGACGGACGCGGACTTCGAACGGCAGTACGAGCGCATCGCGCCATGAGCGACCGCTCCGCGCCCGATCGCGGAGCCGAGGGCGGTGCCGGCCGCGCGGAGCCTGTGGTCGTCGTCCGCGACCTGGTCAAGCGGTACGGAGATCGGACGGTGCTCGACGGGATCTCCCTGTCGGTCGCACGGGGCGAGCTTGTCGCCCTGCTGGGACCAAACGGCGCCGGCAAGACGACGACCGTGGAGGTCATCGAGGGGTATCGCCAGGCCGAAGGCGGAGCCGTCCGCGTGCTGGACAAGGATCCCGCGCACGGGGGGCGCGAGCTCCGTGCCCGGGTCGGACTCATGCTCCAGGGCGGCGGCATCGACCCGCGAGCCCAGCCGCGCGAGACGCTCGTCCAGTACGGCCGCTTCCACGTCGACGCGCGGAACCCCGACGAGTTGCTCGACCTGGTGGGCCTCCGCGCGGTGGCGCGGACACGATATCGGCGGCTGTCCGGCGGCGAGCGGCAGCGGCTCGGGCTGGCGCTCGCGCTCGTCGGGCGACCCGAGGTCCTGGTCCTCGATGAACCGACGGCCGGCATGGATCCGGAGGGACGGG
>JBBEBJ010000033.1:38537-40609 GCA_040882425.1 Chloroflexota bacterium
CCCGAGGTCCTGGTCCTCGATGAACCGACGGCCGGCATGGATCCGGAGGGACGGGCGGCGACCCGCGCGATCGTCGCGGACCTGCGCGCCTCGGGGGTGGCGATCCTCCTGACCAGTCACGATCTCGGCGACGTCGAGCGGATGGCCGATCGCGTCGTCGTGCTCCGTGCCGGCACGATCGTGGCGACCGGCACGCCGGCGGAGCTCGCCGCGGGCGTCCAGCCGCGGTTGAGATTCCGGCTCGAACGGGCACTCACCCTGGATCAGGAGGCGGAGCTCGGGCGGCGGCTCTCGATCGTAGGGCCTGGCGTGACGGTCGTGGCGGACGCGGACGCCGGACGATATCGCGTAGAGGGGGCCGCGCCGGATCCTGCCGTCATCGCGGCGCTCGCCGGCTGGTGTGCCGAGGCCGGACGACTGCTCGTCGAGGTGCAGGCGGTGGGTGGGACGCTCGAGGAAGCCTACCTCGAGCTCGTCGGGGACGGCACGCGATGAGCCGCCCGGCGCCCTTCATCGCCGCGACCCTGGCGCAGACGGAAACCGAGCTGCGGCTGACGGCCCGCCGAGGCGAGAACGTCCTGGTGACGATCATCGTCCCGGCGGTCGTCCTCCTGTTCTTTGCCTCGTCCGGCGTCCTGCCTGCACCGTCCGGTCGGCCGGTCGACTTCCTGCTGCCCGGATCGATGGCGCTCGCGATCATCGCGACGAGCCTCGTCAACCTGGGGATCGCGACGGCCTACGAGCGGCACTACGGCGTCCTCAAACGGCTCGGTGGGTCGCCGCTGACCGCGGCCGGGCTACTCACCGCAAAGATGGGTGCCGTGCTCGTCGTCGAGGTCGTGCAGGTGGTGCTTCTCGTCGCGATCGCGGCGTCCATGCTGGGGTGGAGCCCGGCTCCCGGAACCAACCCGGTGCTGCTCGTTGGCGTCGTGCTGCTTGGCACGCTCGCGTTCGCGGGCCTGGGGCTGCTGCTGGCCGGTGCCCTTCGCGCGGAGGCGACGCTCGCCCTGGCCAACGCCCTGTTCATCGCAGCCGTGCTCGTCGGCGGGATCATCCTGCCGCTCGATCACCTGCCCGAACTCCTTGCCGTCGTTGCCGGGCTCCTCCCGGCCGCGGCGCTGTCGGATGCGTTGCGAGGAGCGCTCGGCGAGAACCTTGACCTGGCCCGTCCGCTGGCGATCCTTGTCCTGTGGGGCCTTGGCAGCGTCGCCCTCACGGCGCGGACGTTCCGCTGGGAGTAGCCGTCCGGCGGGAACGATTCCCATGCATTCGACGCCATACCATCCGAGCACGACCGAACGGTCGCGCCACAGTCGAGGCAACCGTGGACCAGCGTGATCTCGTCGAGCGAGCGAAGCGGGGCGATCATGACGCCTTCGCCGTGCTCGTCGGCGCGTCCATCGCGCGGCTGGACGCGGCGGCTCGGCTGATCCTCCGAGACCCGGAGCTCGCGCGCGACGCGGTCCAGGAGGGCTTTCTGCGAGCCTGGCGAAACCTGCCGGCGCTTCGCGATCCGGACCGGTTCGATGCCTGGCTCCACCGACTCGTCGTTCATTCCTGCATCGATGTCACCCGCCGCCGACGGCGCCGTCCGATCGAAGTCGAATTGACGCCGATCGACGGCCCTGCCATTGGCGACATCGCCGCGACCATCGCCGACCGCGAGATGCTCGACCTGGCGCTGCGGCGCCTGGATCCCGAGTGGCGCGCGGTCGTCGTCCTGCACTACTTCCTGGGGATGCCGCTGCCCGACGTGGCGGCAACCCTGGGCATCCCACTCGGGACCGCGAAATCCCGTCTGCATCGATCGCTCGCCGCGATGCGGGTGACGATCAAGGCGGACGAGCAGGTCCCCACAGCCGTCCCCGGAGGGCAGTTCGCATGATGCCGACCGATCGATTCGAGCGGCAGCTCCCGGTGCTCCTGACCGAGCTCGCGGAGCCACGGACGCCCGATTACCTCGACGACCTCCTCTGGCAGACCGCCAACACGAGCCAGCGGCCCGCCTGGTCCCTCCTTGAAAGGTGGCTTCCAATGCTCGACATTGCCCGCCAGCCCGTCGCTGCACCGCC
>JBBEBJ010000034.1:0-1215 GCA_040882425.1 Chloroflexota bacterium
GCCGCCGCCGCGGGGGCGATCTCATCGAGGAGGCCGGCGGTAACCGGCCCGGGAGACGCGAGGACGACCGCCTCCGGCCGAAGGAGCTCGCCGTTCGCGAGGCGGACATCGAACCCGCCGCCGCGTCCCTCGAGGGCGACGGCCGCCGACTTCATCCGAACCTGGACCCGCGAGGACTGCTCGATCGCCTCGATGAGGGCCCCGCTGAGCTGCCCGATACCACCGGCCAGGCTGACGAACAGCGAGCCACTTGCGCCGACCTTGGCGGCGCGCCCCGCGACGATGCCAGCGAGCAGGAGGCTCCGGTGCCGGCGCTCGGCCTCCCGCAGCTGGGGGACGACGGCGTCGAGGCTCAGTTCGTCGATCGGGGTGCCGTAGACGCCGCCGAGGAGCGGGCCAGCAAGCCGGTCGACGAGGACGCCGCCGAGCCGCCGGCGGAGGAACGACCCGACGGAGACATCACGGTCGAGCCCATCGCGCGGAAGGACCAGGTCGAGCCCCATCCGCAGCTTCTCGAGCGGCGAGAACATGTCGGTCGCGATGAACGGACCCAGCCGGGTTGGGAGGGCGAGGCCCATCCCCTCGGGCAGCCGCACGAACCGGCCGCGCGACCGGATCCACACCGTCCGCCGGCCGGTGGGCCGGATGATCGCGTCGCCGAGGCCCAGTTCGCGGGCCAGCTCGAGCGCCGCGGGCCGATAGCTGATGAACGAATCAGGGCCGGATTCGACGAGAAACCCGTCGATGCTCTCAGTGCGGACCTTGCCGCCGAGCCGGTCCGAAGCCTCGACGAGCGTCGTCGGGATGCCGGCCCGGCCGAGCGCGTACGCCGCGGTCAGGCCGGTGATCCCGCCGCCGACGACCAGGACCGTCATGGCTGGCGCGCCCGATTCACTGCTCGGAGCTGCCGGCGAGCGGCGGGACGAACGGGCAGAGCGGATCCGACTCGAGGAAGTCGCCCGTCCAGGCGTACGCCCGAGCCCGCGAACCGCCGCACAGCCGGGCGTGCTCGCAGCGGCCGCAACGGCCCTTGTAGGTCGTCACGTCGCGCAGGCTCGTGAACACCGGATGGGTCCGGTAGAGCTCGACGATGTCGTCGCTCCGGACGTTCCCGGTCCGAACGGGGAGGAACCCGGACGGGTGCACGGAACCGTCATAGGCGATGAACATGATCCCGTTGCCGTCGCGGACGCCGAAGCCGCGTCCCACGGACGT
>JBBEBJ010000035.1:0-1209 GCA_040882425.1 Chloroflexota bacterium
CACGGGTTCATCGCCGCCACGAGCTGAAACCGGGCCGGGAAGACCGTCGCGCGACCGGCGCGGGCAATGGCCACCTGGCCGTCCTCCATCGGCTGGCGCAGCGCCTCGAGCACGTCGCGATCGAACTCCGGGAGCTCATCGAGGAACAACACACCCTGATCGGCCAGGGTGACCTCGCCGGGAGACAGCCGCGGCCCGCCGCCGACCATGGCGGCATAGGACACCGTGTGATGCGGCGATCTGAACGGCGGCCGACGTCGGAGCGCTCGAATCGGGCCCTCCCCGGCTGCCGATGCCACCACCGTCGCCGCCAGGGCGGCCGCGTCGTCGAGCTCGGGCAGCAGGCCCGGGATCGTCCGCGCGAGCAGCGTCTTGCCCGAGCCGGGCGGACCAAGGAACAACAGCCCGTGCCGACCGGCCAGGGCGATCTCGAGCGCCCGCCTCGCCTCGGCCTGGCCGCGGACCTCGGCGAGGTCCGGGATGCGTCGCCCGAACACCGGCGGATCGGGCGTTGCCGCGTCGTCGTGGACGGCAGTGGGACGCTCGACAAGCTCGACCCTGGGCGGGCTGGTTGCCGCGCGCCGCCGCGACCGCCTGACCCGGATGCAGGCCACGGCGCCCGGGAGGTCGTCGACGCCGAGGACCTCCATCCCGTCCACCAGCAGGGCTTCGTCGACCGCACTTGCCGCGACGATCACCCGGCGAATCCCACGCCGTGCCACCGCCGCAACCATCGGCAGCACCCCCGGCACAGACCTGACCTCGCCACCGAGTGACAGCTCACCGATCATCGCGACCCGCCCGGCGGCCGGGCGGACCTGCTCCGAGCCGAGCAGGATGCCGACGGCGATCGCCAGGTCCAGCGATGCTCCCGCCTTGCGCAGGTCCGCCGGTGCGAGGTTCACCGTGATCCGCCGCGGAGGGAAGACGAAGCCGGCATTGCGGAGTGCACCGCGAACCCGCTCCCTCGCTTCCTGGAGCGCGGCGTCGGCGAGCCCGACGATGGTGAACCCCGGCAACCCGGGTGCCACGTCCACCTCGACCCGGATCATCCGCCCGTCGAGGCCGTGGAGTGTCGCCGATGGGACGATGGCCAGCACCCGCCGAGGGTACGCGCGGAGCCTTACCCCGCGGTCAACGTCGACTCATCGCGCGCTTATCTCCCCGCCGACGCAGATCGCCGGCACGGGCCGGCCGCGGGCGTCGCCT
>JBBEBJ010000036.1:0-6740 GCA_040882425.1 Chloroflexota bacterium
TTGGCGATCGGTCGCCCGTCGATCTCCTTGATGTCGCCGGTGAAGTCGATCGGCGACGCACCACTGATATACGAACCGACAGCGTATGAATCGACCGGCGCTCCGGACTCCTTGAAGACGGCGATCCGCTCGGGCGTCAGCCCGCCCGATACCGTGATCTTGACGTGCCCGAACCCGGCTTGATCGAGCCGCGCCCTGATCTCGTGGACGAGATCGGGCGTGACGCGGCCACGCTCGGCGGGCGTGTCGAGGCGGATCCCATACAACCGCTCCCCGAGGGCGGTGGCCACGCGCAGCGCCTCCTCGGCTTCGTCCTTGAACGTGTCGACCAGGACGATCCGGGGCACCTCGGGCCCCACGTGGCGATCGAACGCCATGGCCGCCTCGACGGTGTCGCCAAAGATCAGGACGAGCGAATGCGGCATCGTGCCCGTCGGGGCAAGACCGGCCAGCCGCGCGCCGGCCGGCGTCGAAGCACCCACGCAGCCACCGACGATCGCGGCGTAGTCGAGCACATCGGTGATGTCCGGGTGGATGTGCCGAGCCCCGAAGCTGATGACGGGATCCGGGGCGGCGACGTCGACGCATGCCCGCGCCGCGGTCGCCCAACCCGTCGATTGGGCAAGCATCCCCAGGAAGGCGGTCTCGTACAGGCCGAATTGGCGGTAGCGCGCACGGATGCGGAGCACGATCTCCTTGGGCCCGATCAGGTCGCCATCCTGCAGCGCCTCAAGCTGCGCCTCGCCGGGTGCCGCCGTTGCGAGCACGTGACCGAGCAGGTTGCGTGCCTCGTCGATGCCGCACAACACGCCCCCCTGGCGGCTGAACACCTCCATCGTGACGAGCGGGTCCAGACCCTCCTTCTCCAGGATCGTCTCCGCGCGCACGAAATAGACGTCGGCGGAATCGCCGGACAGGATCTCGTACGACGGTCGCACCCGCGAGAGTCCCATCAGTCCCGATCCGCTCCTCTCCTGCCTTCGTCCCCGACCACGGCCGGCGGCGGATCCAGGGTGGCGGCGAGTGTAGCGTACGGGTCGGGCCCCACCCAGCGTGCCGCGAACCGGCGGCGGTGCCGCCGGCGCGCACGCAACCAGCCGACGAACAACGCGATGGCCAGGAGGACGGCCAGCGTGAGGGACACGATGCTGATGAGTCGGCCGCGTCCGACGTCCTCAGCGCTCGACCAGACGATGGCCGCGATCTCGGCCGCGTCGCTCGACCCCTCGAGATCCCCGGCCGCGAACAGGTCCCGGGCTTCCCCCAGCGCGATCTCCGGGGCTTCGCCCCACAGGCCCAGCACCTGGAGCGGACTGGGATCGGCTGGCCGCGTCGCGGCCGCGGCGTCGTACCGTTCGATCGCATCGAGCTCGGCGACCGCCTCGTGGCCGGCCGTGGAGAACCCGTCGGGCAGCTCGAACGCGGTCCGCAGCGTGCCGGGTGGTGTCAGGTCCGACGACGCCGCCGCCAGGTCGATCGCGTCACGCTGGTCCAGGATCGCGCTGGCGTCGCCCAGCAGGCCATCGACCGTATCGAACTGCCACGCGCGGAGCGCCTCGCGAACCGGCTTTGGCAGCTCCCAGTCCGCCGCCTCCTGCATGACCTCCTCATATCGTGTGCGCGCGGCTCGTCGAGCCTCGAGCAGCGGGAGATCGGTATCGCGCACGACCCACGCCGTCCAGAGATCGTCATAGCGGTCCGAATCGTGGGTCTCCAGCAGGTCCAGGAGCCCGCGCCAGTCGGGCGGACCCTCCACCGTCTCGGGCTCCACGGTCGTCGTCGGCGTCGCACCCGCGTCCGTGTCGATCGGCGGCTGGTACGCCCCGATGCGGCCGGCCGCGTCGGCCCAGACCCGTTGCAGGACCGCGGGCCCCGCCCGTCGCGCGACCTCCCGGGCAAGCTCGAGGGTCGCGGCATAGGCGTAGTCCTCGGTCGCCGTCGATTCGCGGCCGATCGGGCCCCACGCGTTGAGCGGGATCCGGCCGGCCTCGATCAGCTCCGGCGTCAGCTCATCCTCCTCGGCCGTCACGCCGAGCGCCTCGGCGACCTGCAGCCCGTAATAGGACGCGAACGCCTCGTTGGCCCACCGGTCCGCCAGCAACCCGCCGTTGAACCAGGCGTGGGCGGCCTCGTGGAGGACCACGAAGTCCTCCGCGTAGTAGGCAACCTCGACCAGCCCCTCTGATGGGTCAAACAGCCCGGCGTACCCACCGGTTGACCGGCTCGCCGCCTCCTGGACCAGCAGGCCTCCGTCGCGCGGCCAGCCGAGGCCGATCTCTCCGGCGAGCACCGGCAGGGCTCGCGCCACCAGGTCGCCGACCCGGGTCCCCCAGTCCGGGTCGTCCGGCCAGGACCGGATGGTGAGCTCCACGGGTTCGCCTTCGACGAGGACTCGATCAGTCTGTTCCGTGTACGCGCCGGGTCGATCGCCGACCAGGTACGCGAAGAACGAGAGCGGCTTGGCGAGCTCCTGGGTCTGGAAGATGACCTGCCCTTCGGCGTTGGTCGTCGGCTCGGGGATCTCCCCCGCCTCCACGTCGACCTCGAAGCCGGGCGGGAAGACCACCTTGACAGAGCCGCCCGGCGTCGAGTCTGTCGCGAACGCCCAGACCGGGAACGACGCGAGCGTCTCGCCGACGCGCACGTCGCGGGTCGGCTCGCCGCCGGGATCGACGAGGTCGAACCGCAGCTTGTAGGTCGCCGACTTGCCGCTGAACAGGCGCTGCCCAAGGTCGAGGCGCAGGAGCGTGTAGTCGGCCGTCTTCTCCGAGACGTGGACTTCCGGGGTCCCGCTCCCCTCCCAGGTGAACTTGAACCCCGACGTGTCGGGGAGCACGGCCAGGAAGGCACGATCGAAGTAGTAGCGCTTGGTGACCGTGTCCTTGAGATGGTTGGTCAGGACCACCGTGACGTTGACACGGACCCGGTGCTGTTCCGGCTGGACGTCGTAGCGAGCGTCGGTGACGATCGTGAGGTCCGGTGCCGCTGCCCGGACCTCGGGGACAGCGGCCGGTGAGGCGACGCCCCCGAGCGCGAGCGCCAGGGCAAGACCGAGGCCGCCGAGCCTGCGGAGCACGACCGCGGTCATCCCTCCGTGACGTCCGTTGGGTCGGGGAGCCGCGCGGCAAACCGGTCGAGCAGCGCGGCGTTGGCCGAGGTCCGGCCGCCGTGCTCCGGCTCCCGACCGCCGAGCCAGATCCAGGGCTTCGATTCCTCGAGCAGTCGATCGGCGATGTCGAGGATCCGAGCCATCGCCAGGCCGAGCTGGTCGGGGCTCGCGAGCTCGATCGGCAGCTCCACGGCGAGCAGGGGTCGCTCGTCCTCGCTCACGGAGAACTTGGCGAACGGGAACTCGTCGTTCCAGCGGAGCAGCTTGCGATACGACTTGCGAAACATGTCGCTGATGGGCGGCGCGTAGTGGGCCCAGCAGATGACCCCGAGCCCGGGGTCCAGGATCACCGTGACCCGGAGGTCGAACCGGCGGCGCCCGTCGAGGACGAGGTCCCAGCTGGTGATTCCCTCGCGATCCGCTCGCTCGGTCGGCTCGAGGCCCAGGTCGGTGAACCAGTCCTCGACATCGGCCGGACGCACCACCCCGATCGGGCGCGCGACCGGGTCGGTGCGCGCGCTGGACGCGCCCGTTTCGGCAGATGACATGGCCCGCGGAGTCTAGCGGCTAGGACTCTCTCTTGCGGCTAGGACTCTCTCTTGCCGCCGCGTGCGCCGCCGGCTGCGGCCTTCGCGGCCGTCTCGATGGCTTGCAGGGCGACCGGTCGCTTCGCGCTCGATCTGCGCTTGCCGGACCCCGGCTCGATGGATTCGCCGCTGCGTACGAGCCGGCCCGCGAAGTCGGAGGTCCGAACGTCTGCCGCGACCTTGACGTTGCGGCCGATCCGCACGCCGCGAGGCACGATGGCGTGTTTGCCGACGACGGTGATCCCGGTGTTGAGTCGCCCCGGCTCCTGCTTGTTTGGCCGGTCGTCATGGGGCCCGTCGCCGACGATCGCCCCCTGGCCGACCACGACCTCCTTGTCGAGGATGGCGCGGTCGACGACCGCACCCGAGCGGATCACCGAGTCGAACATGACGATCGAATCGCGCACCACCGCGCCGACGTCCACCCGGACGCCGGGCGACAGCACCGAGTTGACGACGGTCCCGGCGATCTCGCAGCCGTGGCTGATCAAGCTCCGGTGCACCTGGGCGGTCGGGCCCACCCGGGCCGGTGCCCGCTCTTCGGACCGCGTGTGGATGACCCATTCCTTGTCCGACAATTCGAGCTCGGGGTTGTCGTCCAGGAGGGCCATGTTGGCCTCCCAGAATGACTGGATCGTCCCGACATCCTGCCAGTAGCCGTTGTACCGATAGCCGTACACGCGTGCGCCGGCCTCCAGCATCGCGGGGATGACGTGCGCACCAAAGTCGGCGCGATCCTCCGACAGCCACCGGCGCAGCGTCTTCTTGGAGAAGACGTACACCCCCATCGAAGCGAGATCGCTCTTGGGCTGTTTTGGCTTCTCCTGCCAGTCGATGACGCGGTTCTGCTCGTCGAGGGCGAGGATGCCCATCCGCGATGCCTCGGCGAGCGGCACTCGACGGACGGCGATGGTGACGTCCGCCCGGTGGCGCCGATGGGCCGCGACGAACGGCTGGTAGTCCATCTTGTAGATGTGGTCGCCGGCGAGCACCAGGACCGTGTCGCCCGACGAGTGCTCGACGACGTTGAGGTTGCGCAGGACCGCGTCCGCGGTGCCGCGGTACCACTCGGCGACGCGACCCCGAGCGATGTAGGGCTGGAGCAGCTTGACGCCGCCCGTGTTGCGGTCCAGGTCCCATGGCCGACCCAGCCCGATGTGGTCGTTGAGCGACCGCGGGTTGTACTGGGTCAGGACCACGACATCGGTGATCCCGGAATTGACGCAGTTGGACAGGGTGAAGTCGATGATCCGGTACTTTCCCCCGAACGGCACCGCCGGCTTGGCGCGTTCCTGGGAGAGGATCGACAGGCGCGCACCCTCTCCGCCGGCGAGGATGACCGCCATCGTCCGCTTCACGCCGGCATGCTAGCACGCGACCTTTGCGCGCTCCATGAACGCCCGGTTACCAGATGGTGGCGTCCGAGACCCAGCGTTGCCGGCCGGCCGCCGCGTGGATGGCGGAGCGCCAGCGCGGCCTGCAGACCTACAGGAACAGCCTCGGGTTGACGAAGCCGCCTTTGTACATCACCGCCCAGTGCAGGTGGGCGCCCGTCGAGCGGCCCGTGTTGCCCTCGTACCCGATGATCTGGCCCGAGCGAACCTTGCTGCCCGATTTGATGCCGTTCGGGTAGCGCGGCAGCATGTGCGCGTACCAGGTCTGAAGCTGGGAGCTGTGGGCGATGATCACGATCCACGCAGGGTCGTAGCCATCGGCGTAGTTCCAGCCGATGTACACCACCGTCCCGTCGCCCGACGCCCGGACGGGCGCGCCGATCGGCGCGACCACGTCGATGCCACGGTGGAAGTGGGCGCAACGACCCACCCGCGGTTCCCAGCCGAACCCGGTGCAGCCGAAGTTCTGGCTGACCGTTCCACCCATTGGCCACTTCAGCGAGCCGTTGTAGACGGATGGGATCCGGCCCTGGGCCGAGCGCTTTCGGACCAGCTCGGCGATCCGTTCCTGGAGTCGTTTCTGGGAAGCCTGGGCCTTGGCCAGCGCCTTGCGCGCCGCTGCCTTGTCCTCCGACGCCCTTTCGAAGATCACCTTCTGCTTGGCCAGCTCGGCGCGGGTCTTCTCCTCGAGTGCCTCGAGCTCCTTCCTGGCCGTCTGGAGGTTCGCCAGGCTCCGGTCCAGGTCCCGCTTCTGGACGGCCGTCTCCTGGCGCAGCTCGTTGGTCTGCGTGCGGGTGTCCTCGACGGTCTGGTGGATCTCGGCGAGCAGCTCCTGGTCCCGGGCGATCCGGTCGGCCAGCGCCTGGTCCTGTTCGCCGACGTCGATGAAGTAGCTGGCTTCAGCGAGCAGATCCGTGAACGTGCCGCCCGACAGGAACGATTCGAGCATCGAGGTCCGGTCGCTGTCGTACGCATCGCGGATACGCTCTGCGAGCAGCGCCTTGCGCTCGGCCAGCTCGGCCTTCTTGGCCGTCTCCCTTGCCTCGAGATCGACGAGCTGTGCGTCCATGTTTGTCAGCTGCGCGAAGAGGGCGTCGTACTCGGACTGGACCGTGACGATCTGCCCGGCGAGCCTGGTGATCTTCTTGCTCAGCGCCCCTTGATCCGCGTTGAGGGCACGGATCTCGCTGGCCGTGCCCTGGATATCGTTTGCGAGGTTCGTCTGGAGCGCCTGCAGCCGGGCGACCTGGGCGCGCTGCTCGGCGACATCGTTCTTGATCCGGGCCTGGCGGGCGCGGGCCTCGCTGAGTTCGTCACCCTGGACAGACGGTGCCGCGCCGGGCGCACCGACGATCCCGAAAGCGAAGGTGAGGAGGAGGAGAAGCGGTCCGAGACGACGACCGAGCTGACGGTGCCGGGGTTTGGCTCCGGCGCCAGAGGCCCAGCCGCTCATGGGCGACCTGGCCGTGAGGCCCGTCTGGCGCTTCTCATTGGCGATGTCATCGTGCGAGCTGACTCCGTGGGTCGGACCAGGTCTGCTGGCCTGGTTCGTCTGACGGCGTGGCCCGCCGGTGGATCGCCGTCCAGAGTGGGCACAGACTCGGACGACACCGGCTCTCGGGCATTCTACTCGCCCGAGTCCAGCCCCCG
>JBBEBJ010000037.1:0-2392 GCA_040882425.1 Chloroflexota bacterium
TCGCGCATCGCGAGGTGCTCGGCGTTGATGATCGGCGACCACCAGCGCGACTCCCACTCCGCCTCGCGCGGCATCACTCGGTCGCCGTACTCGCCGAGCAGGGCCTCGTTCGTGCCGTACCAGAATGGCCGCTCCCAGCCCGCCGCCTCGAAGAACGTCGCGCCTAGCTCGACGTGGCGATCGTACGCCGGCGACAGGCGGATCGGCCGGTTCGACGCCCACTGCTCCATCGGGTGGACGATCCCGTAGGTCTTGTTGTAGCCCTCGGTCGTGCGTGCGGCGATGTGCTGGGCGGTCCTGTGGTGGTCGTAGAACCGGGCGATGTCCGAGCCGTGCGGATCGATCTCGGGTGTCCCGTGGGTCATCCATTCGACCACGCACCGGGCGATCCCGGGCGCCTCCTTGATCCAGATCGCGGCAACCGACCAGAGCCCCTTGACCTCGGGGGTCTCGCCGATGATCGGGTTGCCGTCGGGCGTCAACGACAGCAGGCCATTGATGGCGAGCTTCTGCCCGACCGATTCATCGCCGACGATCTCGGGGAAGAGCTCCAGGGCGTCCTCGAGCTGCGGGTCGAAATCCTCCCGGGTGAACGGCAGCATCGTTGGCGACAGTGCCGACGCCGCGATCGACGGGATGTCGTCGGCGTCCATCAGGATCGCCCGGTGGGCGTACGAGCCGATCTCGAAGCCGCTCCCGTGCTGGCGCTCGTACATGTTCGTGTCCATGTCGCGGACGATCGGGTATTCGACCTCCCGGGTCGCGTGGGCGAACCGGGGCACCGGCCCGACGTCGATCATCTGGTGAACGGCGGGCTGGAGTGGGATGGACGCGCCGGCCATCCGCGCGATGCGCGGGCTCCAGATGCCGCAGGCGATCACGACGACCTCGGCGTCCACCGATCCAGCATCCGTGTGGACCCGCTTGACGCGACCCGCCGCGACGTCGATCCCGGTGACCTCGACGCCCGCCGCGATCGTCAGCGCGCCCAGCTCCTGGGCGGCCTGGCGCATGAGCGTGCCGGCCTGGAGCGAGTCCACGATCCCGACGCCGGGGGTATAGAAGCCGCCCAGGATGACGGTCTCGTCGATGAACGGGACCATCGCCTTGACCTCGGCCGGGGTCAGGAGCCGGGTGCCCTCGATCCCCCACGACGTCGACGACGCCATCCGGCGCTTCAGCTCCTCCATCCGCTCGGGCGTGCGGGCGACCTCGATCCCGCCGGTCTCGCTGAAGACACCGAGCTCCTGGTACTGGCGGGTGCTGTCGACCGTGAACGCCGTCATCTCCTTGCTGTGGTCGGCCAGGAAGATGAAGTTGGAGGCGTGACCGGTCGATCCGCCGGGGTTTGGCAGGGTGCCCTTCTCGAGGAGGAGGATGTCCCGCCACCCGGCCTTGGCCAGGTGGTAGACCATGCTGTTTCCGACGATGCCGGCACCGATGACCACGACGTTCGCCCGGCCGGGAAGCGTGCTCATTCGGTGCGTCCTCCAGTCATCGGAACCCTCGGAGCGTGGGCCGAAATCCTAGCGCGCGGCGCCGGTCGCCGGGTCGCGCGGCGCGCAGCCGGGAACGCCGCCTTGACGCGCCCCGATGGTCGAACCATCCTCATCGCGCCGAGCCGCAGGAGCAGAACACCCGTGCCCAGCCTGTTCATCGACGGTCAGTGGGTCGCCTCGAGCGATGGGGCGTGCAGCCCGGTGGTCAACCCATCCGACGCGACCGTCGTGACCGAGGTCGACGTCGCGACCGACGACCAGGTGCAGCGTGCGATCGGTGCCGCGCGCCGGGCGTTCGACCGCTCCGACTGGCCGTGGTCCCCGACGGTAGACCGGGCGGCCCTGCTCGATCGGGTCGCCGGGCTGATCGACCGCGATCTCGAGGAGATGGCCCGGCTCGAAACCCTCAACACGGGCAAGGCCATGCGCGAAAGCCGCTGGGACATGGCCGACGTGGCGCGCGTGTTCCGGTACTACGCGGACCTCGCCGACAAGGAGGCGGGCCGTCTGGTCGACACGGGTAACCCGGGGGCACTCAGCCGGATCGTCCGCGAGCCGCGTGGGGTCTGCGGGCTCATCGCGCCGTGGAACTACCCGCTCCTGCAGCTGAGCTGGAAAGTCGCTCCAGCCCTCGCCGCCGGCAACACCGTGGTGATGAAGCCCGCCAGCCTGACCCCGCTCACCGCGGTCCATCTCACCCGGCTCCTCGAGGAGGCTGGAGTCCCGGCGGGGGTCGTCAATCTCGTGCTCGGACCGGGCGAACGCGTCGGCCAGGCCCTCGCCGACAGCCCCGACGTCGACCTCATCTCGCTGACCGGTGGGCTCGACGCCGCCAGGGCCCTGATGCGCGGCGCGGCCGGCAACATCAAGCACATCGCCCTCGAGCTCGGCGG
>JBBEBJ010000037.1:2492-6720 GCA_040882425.1 Chloroflexota bacterium
GAGCTCTCGGCCGGCTTCTACTACCGACCGACCGTGCTGGCCGACTGCCGCCGCGACATGACCGTCATCCGCGAGGAGATCTTCGGACCCGTGCTCACGGTTGAGCGCTTCGCGACCGAGGACGAGGCGATCGAGCTCGGCAACGACACCACCTACGGCCTCGCGGGCGCCGTCTGGACCGCCGACGCCGGGCGGGCGCAGCGGGTCGCGGCGCGGCTCCGCCACGGCACGATCTGGATCAACGACTACAACACGTACCTGCCCCAGGCGGAATGGGGCGGCTACAAGCAGTCCGGCATCGGCCGCGAGCTCGGCCCGAGCGGACTCGACGAGTACCGCGAGACCAAGCACATCTGGCAGAACCTGGCGCCCGGTCCAACCGGCTGGTTCGAGGGCTGATCCAGGGAAACGATGCGCCGGGCGGGCGCCGGGGAACCCGACGCCCGACCCGAATCCCCTATTCCGCCGGGATCTCCGCGTGGATTGCCTCGAGGTCAACGCCCTGTGCCCGCCGATAGAGCCGGGCCACGACGTACAGGACGGCGGCGGCCCCGTAGAGGACGCCGAGGAAGATGATCGAGCTGTTGTTCCCGACGCCGATTCCGTAGAGGGCGTTGGTGATCCATTGCCAGAGCGTCCACCCGAGGAACAGGGTGGTGACGGCCCCGGCGATACTGATCAACGGCAGGCCGCCGATCGCATATCGCGCCACCGGTGAGTTCTGGTAGATCTCCGGCTTCCACCAGGGCAGGATCGTGGCCGCAATCGCGCTGCCGAAGAACGTGACGGCGATGACGAGCGATGCGTCCAGGGTGAAGCTGACGAACTCGCCGTTGTAGGCGTACAGCCAGCTGAGCACGACGGATGGGACCATGATCAGCAGGAGCGCGACCCACGGGACCGCGCGCCGCTCCGAGACCCTGGCGGCCGCCTCGGGCAGGATGCGGTCGAAGGCCGCGGCGAAGATCATCCTCGTCGACGACAGGAACAACGTGCCCGCCCAGCCGAGGAACCATGCCCCGAACAGGACCACCAGGATCACCTGGATGATCCGGCTGTCGATCAGGAACGATGCCAGCAGTGGCGGGTACCCCCAGATCGGAAGTACCGCGGCCGGTGCACCCTCAACGCCGTAGTACACGTCAAGGAAGTTGACGTTGGTGCTCTGGAAGAACACCCAACCGAAGGTCTTGGCGGCCAGCAGGATGAAGACGATGGCGAGGATCACGGTGACCCAGATGCCGCCGAGCATCCCGTTGAGGACCTTGCGGAAATCCGATGCGCCGCGGACCTCGCCGTAGAGCGTCGCGCCCCAGTTCGGGTACAGGATCCAGAACATCATGAACGGGACCAGCAGGAAGGTGCCGGGACCGAAGGCGAATGGGTCGAGATCGGCCAGCGCGTAGCCAAACCCGGTTTCCGCGTCGAGCGTCGCCTGGTACGCCCCTGACACGCCGAACAGGCTGGAAGCCTCGCGGTCAAAGGCCGCCCGGAACGTGTCCTGGCTGGAGACGAGCAACAGCACGAACATGACGGCCAGCGCCGCCAGCCCGATCCACAGCGACAGTCGCTGGATCCGGGCGTAGCCGGCCATGCCCAACGAGACGAGCACCGTGACCAGGACGATCACGACCAGCGACACGACGAAGACCCCGTCCGTCGTCCCGAAGAAGGTCACGCCGTCGCTCCAGCCGGCCAGCGCAGCGAGCGGCAGGACGAACTGGACGTTCAGGATGGCGCCGTAGATCGGTGCCCACAGCGCGAGGATGAACCACCAGCCGGTCGCGGAGAGCACGAAGCCGATGCCACCTCGCCGCAGGCCCAGGACCGCCCCGACGACGACACCGACGACGCCCGCCGCCAGCTGGGTGGCATCGGCCATCCCCATCGCCCCTGCCACCAGGCCGACGGCCACGCCCCCAACGACCGCGCCCGTGACGGCACCTGGGATCCCGTCGAGAACCCGGCTCTGCCAGACGTAGTCGCCGCCGGCACGCGGCATGGCCGCGATAAGACCGGCGTAGGTGATCGCCAGGAACGTGACGGCCACGCCGGAGAGCACGATCGATGCGATCGGCGATCCATCCGCCTGCCAGCCGAACACCGGGAAGCTGTAGAACATGCCCAGCGTGACCAGGTTGACCGACATGAACGAGTAGGTGAACGCGTCAAAGCCGGACCAGCCCTTGACCAGACCCGTCGCGTTTCGCAGGAAGAGTGCGGGAGATTCCCTCGAAACCGATGTCATGGTTCCCTCCTCTGAACCCCCCACAAACCCGACCTGGCGGCTATCGCGTTCCAGGCGAAGGCGGCCGTGAGCACGAGAGCGAGCGCACTTCGAAGTGCGTGAGCGAACGAGCAGAGCGGCCAACGCACGGATGGGGCGCCAGGGGCGCCAGGTCAACCGTTGATCAGCAGATAGCGCTTCACCTCACCTTTCTTCGAGTCGAGATCGACGATGGCCGCCTGAAGGACGCCGTCCTCGTACGAGCTGCCCGGGTTGACCGCGAGCGTCCGACCGAGCTTCACGGCACCACGTCCCTCGTGGATGTGCCCGTGCAGCGACAGCACCGGTCCGTAGGCGGTGATTGCGTCGCGCACGGCATGGGAGCCGACCGGCACGAGCGCCTGCCCGCCCGACACGTATTTCATGTCGGCGTCGAGCTTGGGCGCGGCGTCCAGGTTCGAGCCGTACGGCGGCGCATGGAAGTTGAAGATCGCCCGGTGAGGATCGGCCACCTCGGCGACAAGCCCGTCGATCCGCGCCCGGAGCTCGTCCTCGGGCAGCTCGCGGTAGGTGTGCCACGGCGTCGGGTTGGCCCAGCCAGTCGACACCAGCGTGAAGCCGTCGAGCGCGATCGTATTGCTCTCGCCGAGATCGACGAGGCTCGCCGCCTCGATCAGCGGATCGATCTCGAAGATGTCGTCGTTGGCGGGCGACACGATGCAGCGGATGCCCGAGCCCTTGAGCCGCTCATCGGCCAGCGCCAGCCAGCGCTCGACAGATCGGAGCATCTCGGCGCGGAAGCGAGTATCCACGGCGTCAGGGTCGCCCGACCAGGCGTCGACCTCGTCGCGGGTCAGGCGAACCGGGTAGTACCCGCGATCCGAGATGCGCTTCTCCATCGCGCGCAGCTCGTCCTCGCTCGACAGCACGTGGCGCTGCTCCTGGAGCGTGAGCTCCCATGAGGTGCCGTTGGCGACGATCGGGACCATGGCCTTGCCCGTCATGTCACCGCCCATGACCAGGACGTCCGCCTTGTGGAACGTGCCGGCGTTGAGGAACTTGCGCCAGCAGACGTCGGAGCCGTGGATGTCGGTGGCGAAGAAGATCCTCACAGGGCGTGGCCCATCTCTTCCGGTTCGTTGTACCAGGGCACGCGGTCGCCGACCCTGGCGCGGAGACGCCAGCGTGCCGACTTGGGGGCCGACTCGATCGCTTCGCGCAATGCCCCGACCTGCGCGACAGGGTCGAAGTGGACGGGCCGGCCACCACCGACGTCCAGGTCGTCGTCGCGCAACTCGGTGGAGAGGAACTGCGCCAGCTTCTCCAGGTTGCCCGTGACCGTCCGCCACCAGCCCCAGTCACTGGCGGTGATGTCGACGATCCGCGGAACGCTGATCGTGCCCCGACCGTGGGTCGAGTCGGGCACGCCGTCATTGGGGCCGAGTGGATGTTCGGCGAGCAGGACGAGGGCGTCGAGCACGTCCTTGCGGTTGATCTTGACGACCTGCAGCTTGGTGAGCAGCAGGTCGGCGAGCGGCAGCGTCGGGATCGACAGCCCGAGGCGGTGCCCGAACTCGAGGCGGTGGCACATCTCGAGCGTATCGACAAGGACGTCGACCGGGCGGTTCCGTGGCACGTCAACGAAGTAGCCCTGCTTGCGCCCGAACAAGGCGTTGTGTTGGCGATCCGGCGTATATCCCTGTGCTTCCAGAAGCCCGAAGAAGGCGGCCCGGTCGCGTGCGACCGTCACGAAATCGAGGTCGACCTCAGTGCGCCTGGTGCGCGCCGTCCAGTCAGGGGCATGCGCCCGGATCGCCATGCCACCCATGAGGCGGACGAGCAGACCGGCATCGGCTGCGACCTCGACGACGCGCAGCGATTCGGCGAGCGGATCCGCGTGCGTCCGGGCGTCATCTCCGACGCCAGCACCTGCGGTCATCGACCGGCCCCTCCGACCAGCGGACGGCGCCGAGCTTCGGCGCACAGTCCGGGGAGTATAGG
>JBBEBJ010000038.1:0-6645 GCA_040882425.1 Chloroflexota bacterium
CCGCGCTCCCTGCCCGGCGGGGGCGAGACCCGCCGCCACGTCCTGGTCGCGGTCGTCCTCAACAAGCCCGGCGTGCTCAATCGCGTGTCCAGCCTGATGCGGGCGCGGAATTTCAACATCGATTCGCTCGCGGTCAGCCACACCGACAGCGACGACATCAGCCGGATGACCATCACCCTTCACGGGGACGACGTGGCCGTGGAGCAGGCAACCAAGCAGCTCTACCGGCTGATCGACGTGCTCAAGGTCCAGGACGTCACCTCCGAGCCGACGATCCAGCAGGAGTTGGCCCTGGTCAAGATCCGGGCAACCGACGCAAACCGGGCCGAGATCCTCAAGCTCGTCGAGCTGTCGCGCGGCCGGGTGGTGGACCTGGCGGATGGTTCGGTGATCGTCGAAGCGACGGGAACGGAGGTCGAGATCGACGCATTTGTCGCCCTCGTCCGTACCTATGGCATCAAGGAGCTGGTCCGCACCGGTGCGGTCGTCATGGCCCGGGGCTCGGGTTCCATCGAGGAGGCAATCAAACGATGACCGCGCGAATGTATTACGACAACGACGCCGATCCGTCGGCGCTGGCCGGTCAGACCGTCGCGATCATCGGGTATGGCAGCCAGGGGCACGCGCACGCGCTCAACCTCCATGAATCGGGCGTGGACGTGGTCGTGGGGCTCGCGCCGGGGTCGAAGAGCCGGGCGCTGGCGTCCGAGGCCGGCCTTCGGGTGATGGACGTCGCCGACGCGGTCAAGGCGGCCGATGTCGTGATGATCCTGGTCCCCGACACCGCCCAGAAGGCCGTCTACGACGCCGAAATCGCGCCGCACCTCCGCCAGGGCCAGCTCCTGATGTTCGCCCACGGCTTCAACATCCACTTCGGGCGGATCGATCCGCCCGGCATCGTCGACGTCGGGATGATCGCGCCGAAGGGACCGGGCCACCTCCTTCGCTCGGTCTACCAGGCCGGAGGCGGCGTGCCCGCCCTGTTTGCCGTGCATCGCGACCAGTCCGGGACGGCGCGTGCCCGCGTCCTGGCCTACGGACGCGCGATCGGGTCGACCCGGGCCGGTGTCCTCGAGACGACCTTTGCCGAGGAGACCGAGACCGACCTCTTCGGCGAGCAGTCCGTCCTGTGCGGTGGGACTGCCGCGCTCGTCAAGATGGCCTTCGAGACGCTCGTCGAGGCCGGCTACCAGCCCGAGCTTGCCTACTTCGAGACGATGCATGAGCTCAAGCTCATCGTCGACCTGATGTACCGGGGCGGCCTCAACTTCATGCGCTTCAGCGTGAGCGACACCGCCGAATTCGGCGACTACGTGTCGGGCCCGCGGATCATCGACGAGCACGTCCGGAGCACGATGCGCGACGTCCTCCGGGAGATCCAGGACGGCTCGTTCGCGGCCCGCTGGATCGCCGAGAGCGACTCGGGGCGAGTCGAGTTCAACCGCCTCCGCCAGGCCGACCGCGACCACCAGATCGAGCAGGTCGGGGCGCGATTGCGTGCACAGATGCCATTCCTCAACCCGGTCGAGGTGCAGGCCGGTCAGGTCCAGGCGGCCGCCAGCACGCCGGGGGCGTCGCGATGAGCGCTGCCAGGGCCGCCGGCGTGCCCCGGCCCGCCGGGCCGTTCGTGCCCGCGGGCAGCGTCCGCATCTTCGACACCACCCTGCGCGACGGCGAGCAGGCACCCGGCGCCGGCTTGACCGCGGCCGAAAAACTCGAGGTCGCCCGCCAGCTGGCGCGCCTCAAGGTCGATGTCATCGAGGCCGGCTTCCCGGCCGCCTCGCCAGGCGACTTCGAGGCGGTCCGGCGGATCGCGCAGGAAACGCGCGGCGGGATCGCGGTCGCCGCGCTGGCCCGTTGCAAGGACGGCGATCCGCAGCGCGCGATCGAGGCGATCAAGGTCGCCGAGCGACCACACCTCCACGTCTTCATCGCCACGAGCGACATCCACCTCAAGCACAAGCTCCGGATCGATCGGGAAACGGCGCTCGCCGAGGCGGTCCGCTGGGTCCGCTACGGCCGGCAGGAGCTCGGCCGCGACGCCGAGATCGAGTTCTCCGCTGAGGACGCCTCGCGTACGGATCCCGAGTTCCTGTTCAAGGTCTACGAGGCGGTCGTGGAGGCCGGTGCCTCCACGGTCAACATCCCCGACACCGTCGGGTACGCGATCCCGGCCGAGTTCGGCGACCTGACCCGGCGGGTCGTGGCTCTTGTCGGTGGCCAGGCCACGATCAGCGTCCACTGCCACAACGACCTGGGGCTCGCGACGGCCAACACGATGGCCGCCATCCAGGCCGGCGCCCGCCAGGTGGAAGTCACGATCAACGGCCTCGGCGAACGCGCCGGCAACGCCTCGCTCGAAGAGGTGGTCATGGCCCTGCGGACCCGTCCGACGCAATTCCCCGACCTGGGTTCCGGTGTCGTCACCGAGCAACTGACCGCCGCCAGCCGGCTGGTGAGCTACCTGACCGGCTTCGCGATCCAGCCGAACAAGGCGATCGTCGGCGGCAACGCGTTTGCCCACGAATCGGGGATCCACCAGGACGGCGTGATCAAGAACCCGCTGACCTACGAGATCATGACCCCGCAATCGGTCGGGCTGACCGGCAGCCAGCTGACGATCGGCAAGCTGTCCGGCCGGCGCGGCCTCCAGGGCAAGCTCAAGGAGCTCGGGCACGAGCTGGAGGGCGAGGCGCTCGACGAGATCTATCGCCAGGCCGTCGCGCTCGCCGACGCCAAGAAGGAGGTCACCGATGCCGATCTGCATGCGCTCGTCGAGCAACGCGCGTCGGAGGTCCCGGCGTCGGTCTCGCTCATCGGCTGGAGCGTGACCTCGTCACGCGGCGGGAACGCGACCGGCACGGTGACGCTGTCCATCGGGAGCGAGGAGCGGACCGCCGAGACCACCGGCAACGGCCCCGTCAACGCGTTGTTCGGCGCGGTCGACACCGCCATCCAACCCGTCCTCGGCTGGCACCCGGTCCTCACCGAGTACGAGATCAAGGCCGTCAGCGCCGGCGAGGACGCCCAGGGCCAGGCATTGGTCCGCTGCCGGCGATCGTCGGACGAGGGACCTGGTGCGCTCGTCGTGACCGGCCACGGCTTATCGACCAACATCATCGAGGCGTCGCTCGACGCCTACGTCGTGGCGGTCAACAAGCTCCACGGCGCGGAGATCAACGGGGTCAACGTGGCGTTCGTCTCGCCTCGCCAGGGCGAGGGCCTGCGATGAGCGACCGACCGGTCGACGGGGCGCAGATGCGCCCGTTCCGGATCGCGACAATCCCGGGCGACGGGGTGGGGCCGGAGGTCGTGGCGGCCGCGCGTCGTGTCGTCGACGCCGCCGCCGAGCGCTTTGGTTTCGACGTCGAGTGGTCCGAGCACGGCGCCGGCGGCAACGCGATCGACGCCTTCGGCGTGGCGATCCGCGACGAGGACGTCGCGGCGTGCGGTGCGGCCGACGCCATCCTGCTCGGCGCCTGCGGCGGCCCGAAGTGGGACAACCCAAAGGCGACCGTCCGCCCCGAGCAGGCGCTCTTCACGCTCCGTGGCGCGCTCGGGCTGTTCGCGAACCTGCGACCGGTCACCGTCCACCCCACGATCGGGGCGTCGGCGGCCCCGGTCCGCCCCGAGTTGCTCCGGGGCGTCGACATGCTCATCGTCCGCGAGCTGACCGGGGGTCTCTACTTTGGTGCGAGGACGGAGGCGACCGGGGAGGCCGGCGAGCGCCACGCGAGCGACACGCTCCCGTATTCGGAGGCCGAGATCAGTCGCGTCGTCCGGCTCGCGTTCGAGCTGGCGCGCGGCCGGCGAGGTCGGTTGACCAGCGTCGACAAGGCGAACGTCCTTGCGACGTCGCGCCTGTGGCGGACGATCGTGGAGGAGATCAAGCCCGAGTTCCCCGACGTCGAGGTCGGCCACCAGCTCGTCGACTCGTGCGCGATGCTCCTGATCAGGCAGCCGGCCTGGTTCGACGTCATCGTCACCGAGAACCTCTTTGGCGACATCCTGTCCGACGAGGCCGGGGTCCTGGCCGGATCGCTCGGGATGCTGCCGTCGGCATCGCTCGGCGAGCGCCGGACGGCGCATGGCACGTTCGGCCTGTATGAACCGATCCACGGGTCGGCGCCGGACATCGCCGGCCAGGACAGGGCGAACCCGATCGGGACGATCCTCTCGGCCGCCATGCTCCTGCGGCTTTCGCTCGGCCGGAACGACGCGGCCGAGGCCGTCGAGGCAGCCGTCAGCCGCGCATTGGACGACGGCTGGCGCACCGGCGACCTCGCCGACGCCTCGAACCCGGACGACGGGTTGGTCGTGGTCGGAACCACGGCGTTTGCGACGGCCGTCATCGACCGACTCGGAGCATATGCCGAGGTGTCGGCGTGACAACGACCACCGGCGACGCACCGGTCATCCTCTACGACACGACCCTGCGCGACGGCACGCAGGGCGAGAACATCACCCTGTCGCTCGCGGACAAGCTGCGGATCGCGCGGATGCTCGACGAGTTCGGGATGCCGTTCATCGAGGGCGGCTGGCCGGGCTCCAACCCCAAGGACATCGAGTTCTTCGCGGCCGCCCGAACGATGCGCTGGGAGCGCGCAAAGCTCGCGGCCTTCGGGATGACCCGGCATCGCTCGAACAAGCCGGCGGAGGATCCGAACCTGCGCGAGCTGGTCGCGGCCGAGACCCCGGTGGTCACGATCTTCGGCAAGAGCTGGCTGCTTCATGTGACCGAGGTGTTGGGCGCCACCGCGGCCGAGAACCTCGACATGATCGCGGACTCGGTCGGCTTCGTCGTCGACCGCGGGCGCGAGGCCGTCTACGACGCCGAGCACTTCTTCGACGGCTACAAGACCGATCGCGCCTACGCGCTCGATACGCTGCGTGCCGCTCGGCAGGCCGGCGCGCGGACGCTCGTCCTGTGCGACACGAACGGCGGGACCCTCACCGACGAGCTGGTGCAGATCGTGGGCGACGTACGCGTCACGCTCGACGGCGATCGCGACGCCCCGGCCGTCACCTGGGGGATCCACACGCACAACGACGCGGATCTCGCGGTCGCCAACTCGATGGCCGCGGTCGCGGCGGGCGTCCGCCATGTCCAGGCCACGATCAACGGGTATGGCGAGCGAGCCGGCAACGCCAACATGGTCAGCATCCTGGCCAACCTGGCGCTCAAGACGCCCCACCAGCTCGTCCCCACCGGCGGCGGCGACCTGGCGGGTCTGACCGAGCTGTCGCGCTCGGTCGCCGAGATCGCCAACGTCACGCCGAACGACTACCAGCCGTATGTCGGGCGGTCCGCGTTCGCCCACAAGGGCGGCGTCCACGGCGCGGCCGTGGCCAAGGTCGAGCGGAGCTACCAGCACGTCGACCCGACGGCGGTCGGCAATGCCGGTCGGCTGGTCGTCTCGGAGCTGGGCGGTCGGGCGAACATCTCGATCCGCGCGCAACAGCTCGGTCACCAGCTCGAGGGTGTGATCGACCCGCGTGAGCTCTCCAACCTGATCAAGGAGCTCGAGGCCGACGGACTCGCCTTCGAAGGCGCCGAGGCCAGCTTCGAGCTGTTGATCCGCCGGCACTCGGTCGACTACGTGGCGCCGTTCCGGATCGTGGACTACACCTGCCTGATCGAGCAGCGCGACGGTCGCGAACTGCTGGCAGAGGCCACGGTCAAGGTCGAGGTGGACGGCGAGATTCTGCATACCGCCGCGGACGGCAATGGGCCCGTCAATGCCCTGGACGCCGCCCTGCGCAAGGCCCTCCGGGCGTTCTACCCGGACCTCGACGAGGTCCACCTGGTCGACTACAAGGTGCGGATCCTCGACGGCGGTGCGGCGACGGCCGCTCGCACGCGGGTGATCATCGATTCGATGGACGGCGCCCGGACCTGGTCGACGATGGGCAGCGACACCAACATCATCGCGGCCTCGGCGTCCGCATTGGCGGATTCGCTCGAGTACGCCATCTGGAAGTCCGGTTCGGAGCTCCGGCGGCGCGACGAGCGCCATTTCACGACTGCGCGGTCGCACGACGTCGCGGGCAAGGCGCCGGCGGCCCACGGTGCGACGGCCACGCCACGGAGGTGATGCAACGATGACTGGCGCGAGCGCCTCGCCGCCCGAGGCGACCCTGCACCTCGCTCGCTGGACGGTCACGTCCGGCAGCAACGTCCGCAGCCGCGGCGCCGTGGTCATCACCGCGGGCGACCACGAATGGCGCGCCTCCGCGGAGGGCAACGGCGCCATCGACGCGCTCTACCGGGCCGTGGACAAGGCGCTCCACGGCGTGTTGACCGGGCATCCCCGGTTGCTCGCCTATGACATCCATGCCCTGGGCGAGGGGACCGACACCATCGGCGCGGTGAGCGTCCGGATCGCCCCGCCCGACGTCGCGGGCGAGCGGGGGAGCGGGGAGTACCGCGGCGAGGCGCGCGGCCCGAACATCATCGCCGCCTCGATCGAGGCGTACATCCTGGCCCTCAACGAGCTGCTCGCCGAGGCGCACTGGTCGGGCGCCACCGATGCCGCCGCCAGCCGCCGGCGCGTGCCCGTCTCCGCGGGCAAGGCCCGCGAGCAGCGAGCCGACCTCGACGAGGACGAGGGCCAGCCCGACACGGTGGCCTGGTTCGAACGCTAG
>JBBEBJ010000039.1:0-19283 GCA_040882425.1 Chloroflexota bacterium
TCGCCGGCCGCGATCAGGTCCTTCTTCACCATCCAGCTGCCGCCGCAGGCGAGCACCTGCGGAAGCGCCAGGTAGTTGGCCAGGTTCGACGGGCCAATCCCGCCGGTGGGGAGGAAGCGAACGGTCGGGTAGACGGGCGCCACTGCCTTGAGGAATGCCACGCCGCCCGCGACCTCGGCCGGGAAGAACTTCATGACTTCGATGCGGCTCGCGAGGGCGCCCTCGATCTCGCTCGGCGTGCAGACCCCCGGCACCATCGGCACCTCGCGCGCTCGCGCGTGATCGACCACGCGCGGGTTGAAGCCGGGCGCAACGAGGAAGCTCGCCCCCGCCGCCAGGGCGGCGTCGGCCTGGTCCGTGGTGAGGATCGTCCCGGCGCCGACAAGCAGGTCCGGGCACGCGTCGCGCAACGCCCGGATCGCATCAGCTGCGGCCGTTGTCCGGAACGTGATCTCGGCACATGGGAGACCGGCCGCGAGGAGCGCGCGGCCGAGCGGCACCGCTCGGTCGACACTCGGAACCTCGACGACGGGCACGATGCCCAGGTCGCCGAGGCGAGCCAGCACGGTCACCGGGAGACCTCATGCGCTCGCATTCGGGCCGGTCTCTCCCTGTGCTGCGGCCATACCGGCCACTTTGACAGTCCGCTCTCGGCGGCAAGAAGCCGCTCGCGAACGGCTCAGCGCGACGGTCATGCGTTGGACGGACGAGGTGCTGACGGAGACTCGGCACCCAAGGCTTGATCGTGTCGAGATCAGGCGCTTGGGACCGACTCGACCGCGTCGATCGCGGTCGGGGCAGTCATGGCGACGTCACCGGCACGTGCACCGAGGACTGGCTCCCGGCCGTCGCGAACGGCGAGGGACGCCCCAACGAAGCCGTCGAACAGCGGATGCGGGCGCTCCGGGCGGGACCGGAACTCCGGGTGGAACTGGCTGGCCACGAACCAGGGGTGATCGACCAGCTCGACGATCTCCACCAGGCGGCCGTCGGGCGACTGGCCGGACAGGAGCATGCCGGCGGCCTCGAGGGTCTGGCGATATCGGTTGTTGACCTCGAAGCGGTGGCGGTGCCGCTCGTAGATCACTTCCTGGCCATAGACCGCGGCCGCCTTCGAACCCGGCGTCAGCCTGGCCGGGTAGAGACCCAGGCGCATCGTGCCGCCCTTGTCCTCCATGTCGCGCTGGTCCGGCATGAAGTCGATGACCGGATGTTCGGTGAACATGTCGAACTCGGTCGAATTGGCGTCCGCCGTGCCCACGACCTCACGGGCGAATTCGATGACCGCGCACTGGAGCCCGAGGCACAGGCCGAGATACGGGACCTTGTGGTCGCGAGCGTAATGGGCGGCAAGCACCTTGCCCTCGATGCCGCGATGCCCGAAGCCGCCGGGGACGAGGATCCCCGCCGCCCCGGCCAGCCGGTCGTGGAGGTTTTCGCGGGTGAGCGCCTCGGAATCGACCCAGCGCACCCTGGCGTCCACGCCGTGTGCCCAGGCCGCGTGGCGGAGCGCTTCGGTGACCGACAGGTAGGCGTCGGGGAGCTCGATGTACTTGCCGACCAGGGCGATCTCGACGAACGGCTTTGGCGCCTTGATCCGCTCGACGAGCGCACGCCACGAATCGAGGTCCGGGATGGCATCCGGGTCGCCGAGGCCGAGCTCGCGGACGACCCGGCGGCCGAGCCCCGCCGCCTCGAACTGGAGGGGCACTTCGTAGATCGTCTCGGCGGTCTCTGCCGGAATGACCGCCTCGGTGGCGACGTCGGTGAACAGGGCGATCTTCTCTCGGATCTCGTCGCTGACCGGGTGGTCGCTGCGGAGCACGATCACGTCGGGCTGGATGCCGATCCCCCGCAGCTCCTTGACCGAATGCTGGGTGGGCTTGGTCTTGAGCTCGCCGGTCGCGGCCAGGGCCGGAAGCAGCGTGACGTGGACGTACAGCACGTTCGCACGCCCGACGTCCTTGCGCATCTGGCGGATCGCCTCGAGGAACGGCAGGGATTCGATGTCACCGACCGTCCCGCCGACTTCCACGATCACCACGTCGGGATCGCCCTGGCGGGCCACCCGGACAATTCGCTCCTTGATCTCGTTCGTGATGTGGGGGATGACCTGGACGGTGCCACCGAGATAGTCGCCGCGACGCTCCTTGGCGATGACCGCCTGGTAGATCCGCCCGGTCGTCACGTTGGAGAGCTGGGTCAGGTTCTCGTCGATGAACCGTTCGTAGTGGCCAAGGTCCAGGTCCGTCTCGGCGCCGTCGTCGGTGACGAAGACCTCGCCGTGCTGGTAGGGACTCATCGTTCCCGGATCCACGTTGATGTACGGGTCGAGCTTGAGGATGGAGACCGCCAGACCGCGTGCCTTGAGCAGCCGACCGATGCTGGCGGCGGTGATGCCTTTGCCCAGAGAGGAGGTCACGCCTCCGGTCACAAAGACATACTTCGCCATGGGTCGGGTCCTCCGGGGGTTTTTCGAATGTTAGCGAAAACCGCCCGGCGATGCGAATCGAGGCGGGCCAGGCAAGGATGGCGGCGCCCACAAACCCAATGTCAGCGTCGGCATACTGGTCGCATGGCTCGCGGACGCGGGCATGGTCCGCGACCACCGCCGACCACCGCCGACCACCGCCGACCACCGCCGACCACCGAGGAGACTCGATGATCCGTCTCGAACCGATGGACGAAGCGACCTACGAGACGTGGCGCGAGGGATCGATCCGCGAGTACGCCCAGGAAAAGGTCGACGCCGGCACCTGGCCCGAGGCGGAGGCACTGGATCGCTCCACGCGGTCGTACATCGATCTCCTGCCCGATGGTCTCGAGACCGCAGATCACCAGCTTCGATCGATGGTCACCGACGAGGACGAGCGGGTCGGCCATGCCTGGTTCGTGGTGGAAGATCGGCCGATCGGCCGGGTGGTCTTCATCTACGACATCGCCGTCAATCCGGCCCACCGGCGGAAGGGCTACGCGCAGGCAGCCCTCGGCGAGATCGAGACATATGCTCGCGACCACGGTTGCGTCGGCGTCCAGCTCCACGTCCACGGAGGCAACGCGGGCGCGCGCCAGCTCTACCTCCGGGCAGGCTTCGTCGAGACGGACGTGACGATGCTGAAGCGGGTCGGGGGCCGGCAGTAATCGCCCGACGACGTCGCGTGGCTACGAGCGGGGCGGCCACGCCCCGGGCGGCGGATCGAGGAGACCGTCGCCCCAGACCTCGGGACCGCAGAAGTACGGCCGCGGGCGCGGGCCCGTGAGGCTCGTCGCATCGGCGCGCCACACCGCCAGGGTCTCCTCGAGCCAGGCGTCGATCTCGGAGAATTCGGTCCAGCGGCGGAACGCCCAGCCGGCCTCGAGGCAGATCCGGACCAACGACCGCTTGGCCCAGACGAGGTCGCTGTATCCGGCGGCATAGCGGTCACTCTCGCCGTCGCCGATGAACACGACCGCGCGCCCGGCCGCCTGGTGGGCGAGGACGCGGTTGCGCTTGCAGGTCCCGCACACGAGGCACGACGGGTGGCCATTTGGGAACGCGATGGACGCGCGGCGGCCCTCGAGCGTTGTCCTCGCGGTGACGACCGGCAGCTCGCCGACGCCGAGGGCGTCGAGCGCGGGCTGGATGAAGAAGCCAAAGCCGTCCGACACCACCTCGACGACGACGCCGGCGGCCTGCGCCCGATGCACGAACGGCACGAAGCCCGGATCGTGGGGCTGCGCGGCCGCTGTCGCGAGGAGCGCCTCCGCGGGGGCGTCGACCAGCGCCATCTCGATCTCCATCAGCCGCCGCGAGCCCATCAACCCAGCGTCGTACGCGGCCGCCTCCGATTCCCAGATCGCCGGCACATGCTCGGCCATCACCGTGTCCGATACGTCGGTCAGGGCGATCGTCCCGTCGTAGTCGACGAGGATCGCGATCGGCGGTTCGCCCGGCCGAATGGGAGGCACGGGTAGTGCCGTCCCGTCCACGGACCTCACGGCGCCCGTCGCCCTGGCGCGAGCATGCCCAATCCACGTGGCCACGATCCGCGTCGCAACAATGCGACGCCGGCGAGGATGACGACACCGCCGATCACCTGGACGGGACGGATCGCCTCCCCGAGGAAGACCGCGGCGAGGATGACCGCGAGGGCCGGGACCAGGAACTGGAACGCGGTCACGCGGGTCGGGCCGAGCAGCTTCAGGCCGTGGAACACGATGACGTTCGAGACGCCCGCCGCCAGCGTGCCGGCATAGATGATCGCGAGGAGGACGGCGGGCCCGAACAACGAGATGTCGACGGTCGCGAGCTGCGCGAGTCCGAATGGCGCCATGAACAGGGTCCCGGCCACGATCGCCCACGTCGTCGCCGTGAGCGGGCTGTGGCGACGGAGGACATCGGCGCCGAAGACCGTGTAGAGCGCCCAGCACAGGGCCGCCACCAGCGTGAGCAGGTCGCCGACGAGCGACACCCCGAGGTTCAGCCCCTGGCCTGCCGCGATCACCAACGCGACACCGACGAACGAGATCATGGCTCCGATCAGCTTGACCGGGTTCGGGGCGTCGAGACCCATCGCCACCGCGAGCAGAGCCGTGATCACCGGCGTCGTGGCGATCAACAGCGCGGAATCGCCCGCGGGAATCGTCTGCAGGGCGACCGGCCAGATGACCTGGTAGCACCCGAAGCCCACGCTCCCGAGGACGGCGATCCGCGCGATATCGCCGCGCGGCAGACGGATCGGGCCCTCCCTCCAGCGCAGCAGGAGGAGCAGCGTCACCGAAGCGAGGACGTAGCGCAGGAAGGTGAACGCGATCGGCGGGACGATCCCGACCGCCCCCTTGACCACGATGAAGTTGCCGGCCCAGAAGACCATGACGACCAGTACGACGAGTTCGGCGACACGCCGGTCCGTAGCGTTGGTCGCCGGGCCGCCCGTGCGTCCGGAGCCGACGCCGGACAGTTCGACGCCCGCCGGTCCGGCGGGCGTCAGGGTCTCACGAGCATCGTCGGGGGAGATCAGGCGGTGGTCTCCTGGTCGAGCTCGAGGATCTCCTCGTCCGCCTCCTCGGTCAGCTTCAGCCAGACGAAGAGCCCAGCCAGGACCAGGAGGGGGATCACGATCAGTGCGGCGAGAGTGACTCCAAGGGCCACGGCGACGGTCTTGAGCGCCTTCATGGCGTACCTCCATGCTGCGATCGGGGACGACGGCGGATCACTGGGGTGTCTCGACGGGCGGCGTTGCCTTCGGGGTGGCATCGGGCTGGCGCAGCGCGGGCCCGCGCGCCACCAGGTTGCTGACGTCCTCTGCGGTGAATTCGGCGAGCTCATGGCGCGGCCCAGTGTTGGTGTTCATGAGGAGCCGAACCACGAACGCGCCGTCCTGCTCGAAGAAGAAGACGTCACGGGGCTTCTGGTCGTCCATGTACCGCCCGATCACCCGGAAGGCCGTCTCATAGTGGCCGGCCACGTGCGGCGGCGGCGGTTCCTTGCGACCACGGCGGGCACCCGCCTCCTCCATGAACCGGGCGATGTCATCGTCGAGGAAGGTCAGCGTCTCCTTGGTCTGCGAGCCGAGTGACTCGGACCACGCTCCGCCGGCCGCGCCACTGGTGACCAGGCCCTGGACAATGTAGCCGTCCGGCGCCTCGAGCAGCAGGACGTCCTTCATCCCACGCTCGTCGATGAACGCGCCCATCGACCGAAAGACTTCCTCGAAGTCCTGGCGCGGGCTTCCCTCGTAGATCCGCATCCGCTGGCGCTCCTCATCCGATCAGGAGCCGGTCGTCCGGTTCAGACGAGTGTACCAGCGCTCCGATGGCCGGCGATGCCGATCGGGTCGGCGATTGCGTCCGGCGGCCTCGACGTGCAGCCTGATTCGGCAAGGCCGATTGGCCGCAACGCCGCATTCGTCGATGGCCCCGCTCTCCCGATTCGCTTTGTCCTTCCCGGGAGAACAAACGTGCCGGCCGGGCCCGGGAGACCGCGTCGCCGGCACCGGCTGCGCTGGATTGGCAGCTCGTCAGCGGTGCGAGTCGGAACAAACCCTCGTGCGTTGGCGATCTCCTGACGCTGTGCGCCAACACAGGATTCCGACCGAACGCTCGCGGCCGTTCGGCCCCCGACGGTCATCGGGTGAGGGGCCACTTTGTTCTGCTGCGAAGAACGACCGCCGAATGACGGGCAAGGTTGGCCATGCCGGAGAAGGCACTTCGCGGTCGGTCGTTGGTCAGGTCCCGGCGAGGTGAACCGCCAGTTCGCCGGCAAAACGGGCGTCGTTGATGATCAACGCGGTATTGGCCCGAATGGAGTCGCCACGGGTCAGTTCCGCGACTCGCGCGAGCAACCACGGGGTGAGTGCCGGGCCGGTCACCCCGGCATCCCGCGCATCGTCGATGGCTCGCTGCACGGCCTCGCGGGCGATTGCCTCCGGCAGCGCGTCCGCGGCGGGGACCGGCACGCAGATCAGCAGGCCCGATCCGAGCCCGAGACCAAGGTGCGTCCCGACGAGCTCCGCGGCCGCGCCGACGTCGGGAACGGTATGTGGCGCCGCGATCCCGGCCGTGCGGGCGAAGAACCCGGGCACCTCGTCCTGCCCCACCGCAACGACGGGGACGCCGCGGGTCTCCAGGTACTCCAGGGTCGCCGGGACGTCGAGAATCGCCTTGGGGCCGGCGCAGACCACGGCAACCGGCGTTCGGGCGAGCTCCTCGAGGTCGGACGAGATGTCGAACGTCGGCCTCGCGACCGAAGGATCCGACGGGGTCGACGAACCCGACGGGGTCGGCAGGGTCGACCCCCACGTTCCGAGGGCGCCGCGATGGACGCCACCGATGCCACCCGTGGCAAACACGGAGATCCCCGCAGCATGCGCCGCGATCATCGTCGCCGAGACCGTGGTCGCCGCCCATCCGCCGCCGGCGAGCGCTGCCGCGAGGCTTGGCCGGGCCGCCTTGCGCACGGTGCCGGCCGGCACCGTTGCCAGCGCGTCGAGCGAGGCGCGGTCGAGGCCGATCAGGATTCGACCGTCGTGGATGGCCACGGTTGCCGGGACCGCGCCGGAGGACCGAACCGCGGCCTCCGATTCGATGGCCACCGCGAGGTTCTGCGGATACGGCAGGCCGTGGCTGATGAGCGTCGATTCGAGTGCCACCACCGGGGCGCCAGCCTCGAGCGCGGCGGCCACCTCGGACGCGATCAACAGGCGCTCCGTCACGGGGCGCGGAATGCTCATGATGCAAGCCTAGCGGCGGGACTACGCTGTCGCTCGTGCCCGCCCGACGACCGATGACGCCCGCCGATATCCGCCGCCAGGTCGTCGTCGAGGAACTCGACCTCTCCGTCGACGGGCGGCTCGCCGTGGTCGCTCGGCGATCGGTTCGCGGGAATCGCTACGTGACCCACCTGTACGCGATCCTGCTCGACGTGGGGCGAGTCGGCCGTCCACGACGCCTGACCTCGGGCACCATCCGCGACGCCCGGCCACGCCTGTCGCCCGATGGCGCTCGACTCGCCTTCGTGCGCACCGACCCGACCGACGACGACCAGCCAGCGTCCATCGTCCTCCTGGAATTGCGAACTGGCGCACAACGAGTCCTTCGACACCGGGGCTACGGCTCGGTGGGCGAGGTTGCGTGGTCGCCGGATGGCAGCCGGCTCGCGTTCACCGCCGATGTCGATCCTCCACGGTTCCTCGTCGGCAGCGTCCCGCCCGCCGACGCGTCCCCGCGCCGCAGCGGGAAGACCGGTGGGAAGGACGAGCCCACCCCGCTCGCGCGCCGGATCACGCGCGTGGACTGGCGCTGGGACGGCGATGGTCACCTCGATCGCTGGTCGCACCTCTTCGTCGTCGAGCCCCGACCGGGTGCGATCCCGCGCCAGCTGACCACCGGTGACTGGGGTGCATCCGACATCGCCTGGTCGCCGGACGGGGCGTCGATCGCGTTTGCCGCGGACCCGCGCCCGGAGGCGGACCTGCGGCCCCGGACCACGATCTGGGAGGTGGCTGTCGACGATGCGGCGCACGGTGCCGGGTCCACGGAACCGCGCGAGGTCATGGCCGCCGGCGGCTTCGCCAGTCACCCAGCCTGGTCCCCCGACGGCCGCTGGCTCGCCGCCATCGGCGTGCTTGACCCGGAAATGCTCGACGACGACAGCCCAACGATCCTCGTCGGGCCGGCTGACGGGTCCGCCGCTCCGTGGGCACTCGCACCGGACCTCGACCGACCGATCGGCAACTGGGCCGACACGGACCTCAACGGCTGGATGGTGTCGGGCCGGCCGGGACCGTACTGGCTCGGCGGCGACGCGATCTTGACGACCGTGACGGATCGCGGACGCTCGCACCCGGTCCGCTTCGAGCTGGACCCGGACACAGGCGCCGCCCGCAACCGGCCGACCGCGGTCCCGCGCGACGTACCGGGACCATGGTCGGATGCCACGAGCCATGCGCTCGGCGTAGCGGCGAACGGCACGATTGCCGTGCTCGGCACGCTGGACACGCGCGCGATGGAGCTGATGACCCTTGATGCGGACGCGAGCGGCCGGCCACGCTGGACGACACGCTCGACCCTGGGCTCGGCGTGGCAGCGGCGGTATCTCGGGACGGACATGCGCCGGGTCGACGCGCCTGGCCCGGGCGGTCCGATCGAGACCTGGATCGCCTCGCCCCCGGGCGCCGGTGATGCCGCGCTGCCGACCGTCGTCGACATCCACGGTGGGCCGCTCGGCGCCTGGGCACCCGCGCCGCACGTCGAGGTCTCGCTCCTGGTCGCCGCCGGGTACCGCGTGATCCTGCCCAACATCCGCGGGTCCGCGAGTTACGGGCAGGCGTGGATCCGGCCGCAGCTCGGCGTCTGGGGTGGCCCCGATGCCGACGACGTCCACGCCGCCATCGATCACGTCGTGAGGCTCGGGCTCGCCGATCCCGATCGGCTCGGTCTCATCGGGCTGAGCTACGGCGGGTTCATGGTCCACTGGCTGATCGGTACGTCCGATCGGTTCCGCGCGGCAGTGTCCGAGAATGGCGTCGCCAACCAGGTGTCGTCGTGGGCCAACTCCGATTCAGGGGCCGAATACACCCGCGCGTCGCTGATGGGCGACCCTCTCAGCCCCGAGGGAGTCGACCACCTCTGGCAGCAATCCCCGCTCCGCAACGTACGCGCCATCCACACGCCCCTGTTGCTGTTCCAGGCCGAGTCCGACCTGCGCTGCCCGCCTCAGGACAACGAGCAGCTGTTCGTCGCGCTGCGCCACCTCAGACGGACGGTCGAATACGTCCTCTACCCGGAGGAATCGCACGTCTTCTCGTCGAGCGGTCGCCCGGACCGCCGGATCGACCGGATGACCCGGATGCTCGACTGGTTCGACCGCTACCTGCGTGGCGAGCCCGTGCCAGAGAAGAGACGCGTCTAGGAGACGGAGCTGTCTGACGGTCCGTTCAGCCGAGCGACAGCTCCGCCCGCTCGGACGACAGCCGGCGAGCGGCCGCGCGATGCCCACCGAGTGCGGCGCGGTGGAGGGCCGCCGGCAGCGATCGACCGGCCGCGTTGGCCGCGAACCACCCGAGGAGGAAGCCGGCATCGAATGCGTCACCGGCGCCGGTCGTGTCGGCCGCCTCGAATGGCGTCGTCGCGATCTCGAACCGGAGCCGCTCCGACCCAGACCGTGCGAGCACGGTCGCGCCCTTCGATCCGCGCTTGATCACGGCGATCCCGGCGACGTCGAGGAGTCGTTCCGCCGGCCCACCGCCGAGCAGTGCGTCAGCCTCCGCGGCCGTCGCGAACACGAGGTCCGGGGCGGCCGCGGAGATCAGCTCATTTGCTGCCCGCCGGCCGAGCGCCATGAGCGGTCCGACCGAGGCGAAGTCGACACTGACGACGGCGCCGGCGGCCCGGGCGAGCTCGATCGCCCGGCGACCGGCCGCGCCGAGCGGCTCGCCGAGCAGCGAATAGGCCGGTAGGTGGAGCGCCTGTGCGCCGGCGAACCATGCCGGTCGGAGGTCGGCCGGGTCCAGCTCGTCCGCGGCGCCGCGGTCCGGAACGAAGCTGCGTTCGCCACCCGGTTCGACGAGAACGGCGATCCGCGCGGTCCGTGAGCCGGCGACGCGCGAAACGCGGGCGGTCACGCCGTCACCACGGACCGCATCGACCAGCGCGCGACCGGTCGCGTCCCGACCGACCGCCGTGATGAGCGTCGTCCGGGCTCCCAGCCGCGCCAGCCAGCGAGCCGTGTTGGCCGCCGAACCGCCCTGGACGAACGCAACCCGGCCGGCGACGTCGGTGCCGGTTTCGAGCGGACGGCTCGGCACGATCACGACATCGAGCGCGAGGTCGCCCAGGACCACGATCCGGTGCGGACCGGGACGTTGCGCAGTGCCGCGCCGCCGCGGACGGGGCGGGCGGGAGGGTCGGCGGATCGACGGCATGACCGGAGGATAGCCGCGCTCGCGCCTACAATGACGGGGCCCGCCCCACGCGCCCGACACCAGCACGGGAGCCTGCCTTCATGACCGTTGCCGCGGACATCGACCGCCTCGCCATCGACACCATCCGGACGCTCTCGATCGATGGCGTGCAGAAGGCCAACTCGGGTCACCCGGGGGCCCCGATGGGCGCCGCGCCGATGGCGTACGTCCTGTGGACCCGGTTCCTGCGCCACGCGCCGACCCACCCGGACTGGCCGCACCGCGACCGGTTCGTCCTGTCGGCCGGTCATGCAAGCATGCTCCTCTACTCGCTCCTCCACCTCACGGGATACGAGGTGTCGATGGAGGATCTGCAGGCGTTTCGCCAGTGGGGGTCGATCACGCCGGGCCACCCCGAATACGGCCTGACACCCGGGGTCGAGGCGACCACCGGGCCGCTCGGCCAGGGCTTCGCGAACGCGGTCGGCATGGCCATCGCCGAGCGGCGCCTCGCCGCGGAGTTCAACCGGCCCGACCACGCCGTCGTAGACCACTGGACCTACGTCATCGCGTCGGACGGCGATCTGCAGGAAGGGATCACCTCCGAGGCAGCGAGCCTGGCCGGTCACCTGCGGCTCGGGAAGCTCGTCGTCCTCTACGACGACAATCACATCCAGCTCGACGGCCCGACGTCCATGGCCTGGTCGGAGGACGTGCCCAAGCGCTTCGAGGCGTACGGCTGGCACGCCCAGCGCGTCGACGACGGGAACGACGTGGGGGCCATCGAGGACGCCATCGAGACCGCCCGTGCCGACGACCGCCCGAGCCTGATCGCGGTGCGAACACACATCGGCTATGGGAGCCCGAACCGCCAGGACACCCAGAAGGCGCACGGCCAGGCGCTCGGACCCGACGAGGTCCGCCTGACCAAGGAGGCCTATGGCTGGGATCCGGATCGGTCGTTCCACGTGCCGGACGAAACGGCTGCACTGTTCCGGGCGGCGATCCCGGCCGGCGAGGCGCTGGTTGGTGCGTGGGAGGCCCGCCTCGAAGCGTATGCCGCGGCACACCCGGAGGCGGCGGCGGAACTCCAGCGGCGCCTTGGCCGGACCCTCGCCCGGTACTGGGACGCGGACCTCAAGCGCTACGAGGTCGGCAGCGAGGTCGCCACGAGGGACGCCAGCCAGGATGCAATCCAGGCGCTGGCCACCCGGGTCCCCGAGCTGTTCGGTGGCGCGGCTGACCTGTCCGAATCGAACCTGACCGACGTCAAGGGCGAACCGAACTTCAGCGCCGACGAGCCGGGGCGGAACCTTCGCTTCGGGGTCCGCGAGCACGCGATGGGCGGGATCGGCAACGGGCTGGCCTACCACGGCGGGTTCATCCCCTACCTCGGAACGTTCCTCAACTTCAGCGACTACATGCGGGGTTCCGTGCGCCTGGCGGCGCTGTCCGGCCTCCACGTCATCTATGTCTGGACCCACGATTCGGTCGGCCTGGGCGAGGACGGCCCGACGCACCAGCCGGTCGAGCACTACGCCGCGCTGCGCGCGATGCCGAACCTGTGGTTCATGCGCCCCGGCGACGCCAACGAGACGGCGGCGGCCTGGGCGCTCGCCGTCGGGCGGCGCGATGGCCCGATCGCCCTCGCCCTGACCCGCCAGAAGCTGCCCACGCTGGCCGGTACCCCGGAGAAGGCACGTGATGGCGTGGCCCGCGGCGGCTACGTCCTGCGCGAGGCCAGCGGTGGCGCCCCGGAGATCATCCTGATCGGTACCGGATCCGAGCTGCAGCTGGCCTTCGCGGCCGCGGAGGCACTCGAGGCCGAAGGCACGCCGGCGCGCGTCGTCTCGCTGCCGTGCTGGGAGCTGTTCGACGCCCAGGATTCCGCCTACCGCGACGAGGTCCTGCCGCCGGCCGTCCGCAAGCGCGTCGCCGTCGAGATCGGCGCGTCGTTCGGCTGGGAGCGCTGGGTCGGCGACGAAGGCGCGATCGTCGGGCTCGATCATTTCGGGGCGTCGGCGCCTGCGGGCACGGTCTTCGAGAAGTTCGGGTTCACCGCCGATCGGGTGGCGGACGTGGCACGGAAGGTCGTCCACGAGGGCCTGCGGGGACGGATCCCGTCGCTCGAAGGCGGGCACGCCGGGTCGCATCCCTCGCTCGCGGCGGGCGATCCTGGCGTGGGCCGCACCAACGACGAGGATCCGGGCCACAGCTGACATGCCGCTGCGATCGGACCGTATCCTTCGGGCATGACCTCCATGCGCGTGGCCTTCGCGGCAGACCATGCCGGCGCCGCCCTCAAGGACGAGCTGCTGGGGCGCCTGGGCAACGCCGGCCTTGGCCACCAGTGGATCGATCTCGGCGGCGACGGCTCGGATCCCGAGGACGACTATCCGGACTTCGCGCGCCGCCTGGCCGGGGCGATCGTCGCCGGCGATGCGGACCGGGGGATCCTGATCTGCGGATCCGGCGTCGGGGCCTCGGTTGCAGCGAACAAGGTCCACGGCATCCGGTCAGCCGTCTGCCACGACACGTATTCCGCGCACCAGGGCGTGGAGCACGACGACATGAACGTCCTGACCCTCGGGGCACGCGTGATAGGACCGGAGCCCGCCTTCGAATGCGCCGTAGCGTTCCTGAACGCGTCGTTCAGCGGCGAGCCGCGCCACCGGCGACGCCTCGACAAGGTCCTCGCCATCGAGGCCGAGGGCACTGCCTGAGGGCTCGAACCGCCGGGCCGCTCACGGTCGCCGCCGACGGATGTTACGGGGCCGCTGGCGCCCCCGGCACGTTCAGCGCCCAGCTGTAGGCCAGCCAGATCAGCGTGATCGCCGCCAGGATCACGATGATCATGACGATCCCGTCGCGGAAGCCCCCCGTCGTGTACTCGTCACCCACGCGCGGTTTCCGCAGCAGCTTCATGGTCCGATTGTGGATCGGCCCTCGGAGCCGGTCAATGCGGGTCGGGCCCACGAGGCGAGAGGCGCGACGCTCCGGTTCGGGCGCGCCGACGCCCTCGGCGTACCATGGAGCGACCGTGGTCGACGCGCGCGACACCCGACGACTTGATCCTGTAACGGTCCGTTCACGCCGCGCGACTATCCTCCGGAGGTCATGATGACCGACCCTGTCTCGACCAGCCCTGCCCCGCGACTCCGCCTCGGTGAGGCCAGCTCGGCCTTCGACCAGGCGGTCGAGCGGGCGCGCGACGAGGAGTGGGCGACCCGCCTGTTCGATCGCGACGTCACGTTGTGGTCGACCGATCCGCGCGTCGGCGCGGCGATCGCGGAGCGGCTCGGCTGGCTCGATGCCCCGGTCCACTTTGCCGACCGGATCGCCGCGCTCGAGGGGTTTGGCGACGCGATCGTCGACCAGGGCTACACGACCGTCGTGGTGGCCGGGATGGGCGGCAGCAGCCTGGCGCCGGACGTGCTGCACCGGACCTTCGGGTCGCAGGGGGGCTACCCGGACCTGCGAATTCTCGACTCGACCGACCCGGCCTTCGTCGCGGCGACCGTCGACGACCTCGATCCCTTGCGGACGCTCGTCATCGTCGCATCCAAGTCCGGTACCACCACGGAGCCGAACGCCTTCCTCGCCGACGCCTGGGCGCGCGCGCACGCTGCCCTCGATGCCGTGGGCCATCACTCAAACGAAAGCCCGGGCGCGTACATCGCCGCGATCACGGATCCCGGCAAGAGCGTGGAGGCCCTCGCGCACCACGACGAGTTCCGCGAGGTCTTTCTCAATCCGCCCGACATCGGCGGCCGGTATTCCGCGCTGACCTACGTGGGCCTGGTGCCAGCGTCGGTGATCGGCCTCGATCTCGACGCGCTGCTAGCGTCGGCGACCGCGATGCTCGGTCTGTGCCGCGAACCCGATCCGCGAGCCAATCCGGGCGTCTCCCTGGGTCTGGCCATCGGGACCCTGGCCAAGGCCGGGCGCGACAAGCTCACCTTCCTGACCGACGACGCGGTCTCGTCCTTTGGCGCCTGGGCGGAGCAGCTGATCGCGGAGAGCACCGGCAAACGCGGCCTGGGGATCGTGCCGGTGAACCTCGAGCCGCTCGGGTCGGTCGAGCGGTACGGAACAGATCGAGCCTTCGTCCGGATCGCGCTGGCCGGCACCGAGGATCGTGTCCGCGACGACCTGACGGCGACCCTGGAAGCCGCCGGCCACCCCGTGATCCGGATCGACATCGCCGACCCGATCGATCTCGGCGCCGAGTTCGTCCGCTGGGAGGTGGCCACCGCGATCGCCGGGGCCGTCCTGGGGATCGACCCGTTCGACCAGCCCAACGTCGAGGAAGCAAAGCAGCTGACCCGCGATGTCCTGGCGCGCCATGATCGGGGCGAGGGCGCGGCGAGCCCGCCGCCGGCACCGATCGCATCCGGCGATGGACTCGAGCTCCATGGGGATGCGGCGCTCAGGCTGACTTCCGGCAATGGTGGCGTCGCGGGCGAGCTGGCTCGCCACCTCGCACGTCGCCGACCCAACGCGTACCTGTGCCTCCAGGCGTTCATCGCGCCGACAGCTGAACGCGACGAGGCCATCGCCCGGATCCGGACCCTGCTTCGCGATCGGACGGGTCGCGCCACGACCGCGGGGTACGGGCCACGGTTCCTGCACTCGACCGGCCAGCTGCACAAGGGCGGCGCGCCCATCGGCTGGTTCCTTCAGCTGACGGCCGATCACCGGGTCGATCGCACGATCCCGGGCTGGCCGTACACGTTCGGAGAGTTGATCGACGCCCAGGCGAGCGGCGATTTCGCCGCCATCGAGTCGCACGATCTGCCTATCCTGCGGGTCCACCTCGGCGACGACCCGGACGCCGGGCTGGCGGCCCTCGAACGGGTCCTTCGGACCGCGCTGGACATCACCCTCGACACCCCTACGGAGGCTTGACCGGCATGCACATCGGGTTCATCGGCCTCGGTCGCATGGGATCGAACATGGTTCGTCGGTTGGTTCTCGACGGCCACGCGGTGGTCGTCTACAACCGGACCCCCGAGAAGACCACCGAGATCGCGTCAGAGGGTGCGATCCCCTCGTACTCGATCGCGGAGCTGGTCCAGAAGCTGGACAAGCCCCGCGCGGTCTGGGTGATGGTCCCGGCGGGCGATGCGACCGAGGCCCAGATCGCCGAGCTGCTCGAGCACCTCGAGCCCGGCGACACGATCGTCGACGGCGGCAACACCAACTTCCACGACGACGTCCGACGCCACCGCGACCTCGCGGCGAAGGGGATCGGCTACGTCGACGCCGGGACCTCGGGCGGGATCTGGGGGCTAAAGGTCGGGTTCTGCCTGATGGTCGGTGGCGAACCCGCCGTGGTCGAGCCGCTCGTCCCCATCTTCGCGTCGCTGGCTCCTCCGGGCGGGTATCTCCACGTGGGTGGCCCGGGCGCCGGCCACTACGTGAAGATGGTCCACAACGGGATCGAATACGGCCTCATGCAGGCGTATGCCGAGGGCTTCGAGATCATGCACGCCAGCGACTACGAGCTGGAGCTCGGGGCGATCGCCGACCTTTGGATGCAGGGCTCGGTCGTCCGATCATGGCTGCTGGAGCTCGCCGGCCGGGCGTTCAAGGCCAACGGCCAGGACCTCTCGCATCTCAAGGGATACGTGGCGGACTCCGGTGAGGGTCGCTGGACGATCCAGGAGGCCATGGACCTCGACGTCCCGGCGCCTGTGATCACCCTCTCCCTGTTGACCCGGTTCCGGTCACGTCAGGATGATTCGTACGGGGCCAAGGTCCTGGCCGCCCTGCGCAATGAGTTTGGCGGCCACGCGGTCAAGACGGACTAGCCGGATGGCCGCGCGTCGCAAAGGCGGGGTGGCCGCGCGAGCCAGGAGCGCGGCCACGCCGGTCAAGGACCCCGCGCCGGCCGATCAGCCAATCCCCGCGCGACCGGCGCCGCGCCCGAAGGACGCGCCGCTGACGATGAAGGATGTGCGGCTGGCGCGGCTCGGCAAACGAACGACCCGATCGAAGCCGCTCGAGAACAGCCTGCGTGAGGGCTTGCGCCTCGAGCGCGTCCCCGATCCGTGCGTCGTCGTCCTCTTCGGCGGAACCGGTGACCTCGCCCATCGCAAGGTCGTGCCCGCGCTCTACCACCTGTGGCGGACGAACCTCCTGCCCCACGAGTTCGTGCTCCTGGCCATCGGACGCCGGCCGTATGACGACGAGTCGTTCCGGACCGACATTCGCAAGTCGCTCGACGAGTTCAGCCGCTCCCTTCCGATCGACGAGGACGCCTGGGACTCGTTCGCCGAGCGGATCTGCTACCAGCGCCTCGACTTCGAGGATCCGTCGGGGTTCGAGGCCCTGGGCGGCCGCCTCGATACCCTCGACGCCGAGCGGGGCACCCGCGGCAACCGGCTGTTCTATCTCGCCACCCAGCCTTCCCAGTTCGCCGAGATCGTCGGCCAGCTCGGACGGGTGGGACTCGACCACGAAAGACACGACGGCGGCTGGCGCCGGATCGTCATCGAGAAGCCATTCGGCCACGATTCCGATTCGGCGCGACGGCTCAATCGGGAGGTTGGGCGGGTCTTCCGCGAATCACAAGTCTATCGCATCGACCACTACCTGGGCAAGGAAACCGTCCGGAACCTGCTGGTCTTTCGCTTCGGGAACGGCATCTTCGAGCCGCTGTGGAACCGGCGGTACGTCGACCACGTGCAGATCACGGTGGCCGAGTCGATCGGGATCGAGACTCGCGGCGCCTTCTACGAGCAGACCGGCGCGTCACGCGACGTCCTCCAGAACCATCTCCTCCAGCTGGTCAGCCTCATCGCGATGGAGCCTCCGGCGCGCTTCGAGGCGGATGCGCTCCGGGACGAGAAGGTCAAGGTCCTGCGCGCCATCTCCAACGCACCGGCGGACATCGACGGCAACGTCGTTCGCGGCCAGTACGGCCCGGGCTGGGTCGCTGCCACGCAGGTGCCGGGCTACCGGCAGGAGCCGGAGGTCGACCCGGCGTCGGAGACCGAGACCTTCATCGCCGCCCGGTTGATGATCGACGACTGGCGCTGGTCCGGCGTCCCGTTCTACGTCCGGACCGGCAAGCGGCTGCCAAAGCGGGCGACAGAGATCGCGATCCAGTACCACGAGGTGCCGCACCGGCTGTTCATGGACGAGGGGGTGGGGCCCGATCGGAACCTGCTGGCCATCCGGATCCAGCCGGACGAGGGGATCATGCTCCGTTTTGGTGCCAAGGTCCCGGGGCTCGGCCTCGACGTGCGTTCGGTGACGATGGACTTCAGCTACGGTTCGGCGTTCAGCGTCGATTCCCCTGATGCCTACGAGACGCTGATCCTCGACGCGCTCCAGGGCGATGCGTCGCTGTTCACGCGAGCCGACGAGGTCGAGGAGGCGTGGAGCATCGTCGATCCGATCATCGAGGCCTGGGCCGAGGAGCCGGCCCCGGACCTGCCCAACTACGAGGCCGGCACCTGGGGGCCGGCCGCCTCCGCGGAGCTGCTCGCCCGAGAGGGGCGACGCTGGCGGCGGATCTAGTCGCGACCGATGACGACCGAGGTCCCGCTCAAGGTCGGCGAACAGAGCCTTCGATGGACGGCGCGCGCCCACACGATCGCCGAGATCGAGCATCAGCTCGCCCGGATCTGGGCCACGCCCGATCTGACGACCGAGATCGAGGGCGAGACCGGCCGGCATATCGCCGCGCGAACCAGCGTGATGAACCTTGTCGTGATCGCCCGACGACCCGAGCTCGCCGAACGCTGCGCGGCCACGATCCAGTCGCTCACCGGCCGCCATCCTTCCCGGACGATCGTCATCCAGTCCGCCGATCCCGACGGCCCGTCCTGGCTCGACGCGCGGATCGAAGCGCATTGCATCCTGCCGCGGGAGGATGCGCCGGAGACGTGCGCAGAGACGATCCACTTGACTGCCGGCGGCGAGTCCGGCCGCCGCTTGTCCGCGATCGCGACGCCGCTGATCATCCACGACCTGCCCGTGACCGTCTGGTGGCCGGGCGAGCCACCCTTTGCAACGCCTGCGGCGCAGGACCTCCTCGCGGGCGCCGATCGGCTCGTGGTCGACGGGTCGACGTGGAGCGGCGACGGCCTCGACAGGCTGCGCGACATGGCAGCGCTGCTGGGGAATACCCGTCTGGCGATCTGCGACTTCGCGCTGGTCCGTCAGTCGCGCTGGCGGGAGGCGATTGCCTCGACCTTCGACGACCCTGATTTCATGCCCTACCTGCGCTCGATCCGGCGGATCGCCGTGACCTACGGCACCCACGACAAGACGGAAACGGCGGGCTCCACGAACCTGGTCAAGCCGATCTATCACGTCGGCTGGCTCGCGTCGCAGCTGGGCCTGTCCGTGGTCAAGCCGCTCGCCCCCGCGACCGGGCACGGACGCGGCGCTGCCTCGTCGACGCGGACGCATCCGGCGGCGAGCTCGCGAGCGGCCGTCGGCCGGGGACTGGCCGCGACCCTGTCGGACGGCCGCGCGGACATCGCGGTCGTCGTCAGGCCGGTCGTGTCGCCGATGCCGTCGGGCACGACGCTGCGAGTCGAGCTGCTCGCCGAGCGGCGCGGCTCGGAGCTTCGGGCCGACGTCACCGCGGAGGCCGAGACGGTCCACGTCCGCGTCTGGCATGACGGCGTGGAAGTCCTGGACCGCCGGTTCCGGGCGGCGCGGAGGACGGACACGGACCTGCTCGCCGAAGCGATCGAGTCGGGTCGGCGCGATCCGGTGGCGATTGGCACGCTTCGCGCCGCCGCTGCCCTCGCCGAGGACGGGCACGCATGACGGCGCATCCCTTCGTTGGCGCCTGCGCGCGCTCGCTCACGCACGCCACAGTGCGCTCGCTCACGTGCTCTGCGCCGCCTCGGGCTGCACTCGTCCTGCGTGCCCGTCAGG
>JBBEBJ010000039.1:19383-26409 GCA_040882425.1 Chloroflexota bacterium
TCGCTCACGTGCTCTGCGCCGCCTCGGGCTGCACTCGTCCTGCGTGCCCGTCAGGACTTCGCATGACCGATCCGGACGTGGTCGTCCTGCCGGACGAGGCGGCGATCGCATCGGAGGCCGCGGAACGGATCGCCGCGTCGCTCGCGAACGCCGTCGCCGACCGCGGGCGCGCGGACTGGGCGACGACCGGCGGCTCGATGGCCCCGCCGATCTACCGCCGGCTCGCCGCCGAGCCGCTCCGGGACGCGGTCCCCTGGTCGGCGGTGCACGTCTGGTGGGGGGACGATCGGTTCGTTCCGCGCGATCACCCGCTCTCGAACGTCAAGCCCCTCGACGACATCCTGCTCGCCATCGCGGCCACGGAGGGAGGCCAGGTCGGGATGGCCACGACCGGCGCGCCACGACCCGTGCCGCTCCCCATCGACAACCTCCACCCGTTCCCGACCGGTGCGGCTATCGGCGGATCTCACGACGCGGCGTGGTGCGCCGCGCAGCTCGCCGCGGAGTTGCGGACCGCCGGACCGGAGCTCGTCAATGGTTGGCCGGTCTTCGATCTGGTCCTGCTCGGGATCGGGACGGACGGCCACCTGCTCTCGGTCTTCCCCGGTTCAGATGCGTTCGACTCCGGCGAGCTGGCATTGGCGATCCCGGCACCGACCCACATCGAACCGCACGTGGAGCGGGTGACGCTCAACCCGGCGGTCGTGCGGATCGCGCGCCAGGTGCTCGTGGTCGCGGGCGGGGCCGGCAAGGCCGCCGTGATCGCCGAGCTGTTCCGCCAGCCACGCGACCCGAACCGTTGGCCTGCCCAGCTGGCGCGACGCGCGGGTGCGGTCTGGGTCCTGGATCGAGCCGCCGCCGCGCAACTCGACCACTGAACGTGGCCACAGACGCTCCGCGCCATTTCGAATCCCGCGACGACACGCCCATCGCCGTGTTCGAGACGGGTTCGGGGCCGCCGCTCGTGCTCATCCACGGCACGGCCGGTGACCACACCACCTTTCGTGTCGTCGGGCCGCGGCTCGCGAGGACGTTCGCGATCTGGGCCATCGACCGGCGCGGGCGCGGGGCCTCGGACGACAAGCCGCCGTATTCGATCGCGCGCGAATTCGAGGACGTGGCGGTCGTAGCCGAGCAGCTCGCCTCGGAAGCCAGCCGCCCGGTGGCGGTGTTCGGGCACTCGTACGGCGGGCGGTGCGCGCTCGGCGCGGCGCTCCTGACCGGAGCCATCGATCGCGTCATCTGTTACGAGGGGGCGCCGGCGCCACCCGGGCGGAGCTACCACCCGCCCGGGCTCGAGGATCGCCTGCGGGCGCGGCTCGAGGCGAGCGACCCGGCCGGGCTCCTGGCCACCTTCATGACCGAGGTCGTGGGGATGACCGCAGCCGAGCTCGAGGCGTACCGTGCCGATCCGATCTGGCCAACGCGCGTCGCCGCCGCTCTCACGATTCCGCGCGAACTCGAGGCCGAGGCGACGCCGACGGCGTCACTCGACGCGCTCGGGAAGGTCCGTCAGCCCGTCCTGCAGCTGCTCGGATCCGCCAGCCTGCCGGTCTTCCGGTCGGCCACCACGGCCCTCGACGAGCGGCTCGCCGACGGTCGGGTCGTCGAGATCCGCGGCGCCAAACACGCCGCCCACCACACCCACCCGGCCCTCGTCGTGGAGGCGATCCGTGCGTTCCTGGCCTGACGGGCGTCGAACCCACATGCGAGACTGACGCGATGCTGCTCGACATGGACATCCTCGGCTGGATCGTGGTCGGCTTCATCGCCGGGGCGATCTCGGGCGCCCTGGTCGGCGGGCGAACGGCCCGCGGCTGCCTGCCGAACGTCGTCGTCGGCATCCTCGGCGGGGTCGTCGGCGGATGGCTCGCCGTCCAGATGGGTTTCGATCGCGTCCAGGGGTTCATGGCCGCCGTCGTGGTCGCTGTGTTTGGCGCGCTGGTCGTGCGTCTCGTGCTCAACGCGCTCAATCCGGACTGAACGTCGGCGACGGCGCGGGGCTACCATCTCGGCATGACCGACTCCCCGCCCGAGGACAAGCCCGCCGCCGAGACGGAAATCGCCAGCCGACCGTACTCGCCGGGACTCGAGGGTGTCGTTGCCGGCGAGACCAGCCTCGGGTATGTCGACGGCGCCGAGGGTCGCCTGCTCTACCGCGGGTACCGGATCGGCGACCTCGTCGCCCACGGCACGTATCCGGCCGTCGCCAACCTCCTCTGGACCGGTGACTGGGATCCTGGCCATCGCCTGCCCACGGCCCCGGTCCCGCCGGCCGTGCTCACCGTGCTCCGAACCCTCCCATCGTCGACCAAGCCGATGGACGCCCTGCGCACCGCGGTCTCGGCCTGGGGCGCGACGCAGGACCTGCCCTGGCCACCGACCGTCGAACAGGCGCGCGCCCTCACCTCGTTCTCGCCCTCCGCGCTCGCCGCGTTCGCGCGCCTGCGCGCCGGTCAGGAACCGGTGGAACCCGACCCGTCACTGGACCTGGTTGCGGGCTTCCTCTACCAGCTGACCGGGTCGCCCCCGGATCCGGCCACGGCTCGAGCGCTCGACGCCTACTTCATCGTCGGCTCGGAGCACGGCTTCAACGCTTCGACGTTTACGGCGCGGGTCATCACCTCGACCCGCTCGGATATCGCGTCCGCGGTCACGGGGGCGATCGGGACCATGAAGGGCCCGCTCCACGGCGGCGCCCCCTCGGAGGTCGTCGACCAGCTCGCCAAGGTCGGCTCGGTCGACCACGCCGAGGCCTGGATCCGGGAGGCACTCGATCGTGGGGAGCGCCTGATGGGCTTCGGCCACCGGGTCTATCGCGCATACGATCCGCGGGCCGCCGCGTTGCGCACCGTGGCGGAAGGGATGGAGCACAAGCCCGAGTGGCTCCAGCTGGCGATCGAGGTTGAGGACGTTGCCCTGCGGATCCTGGCGGAGAAGCATCCGGATCGCCCGCTCAAGACCAACGTCGAGTTCTACGCCGCGCCGGTGCTGATGGGCGTCGGCCTTGCCCCGGACCTCTTCCCGGCCACCTTCTCGCTCGCCCGCCATGCCGGCTGGACGGCCCATGTCCTGGAGCAGGCGGCGGACAATCGGCTGATCCGCCCGGACGTCAACTACGTCGGTCCCGCCGAGCGCGACCTCCCGGCCTGACCGCCCGGCGGCGGAACGGCCTGGCTGGAGCAGCGAGGCGGGAGCGATCCGTCAGAGCCAGCCGCGCCGCCGGAAGTACATGACCATCGCCACCAGCAGGGTGGCCATCAGGACCATGATCAGCCAGAAGGCAAAGATCTCGCCCTCGCCGGGGACCTGCACGTTCATGCCGAAGATGCTCGCGATGAGGGTGAGCGGCAGGAGCACGACGCTGACTGCGGTGAGCACGCGCAGAGAGTCGTTGAGGCGATGTGCGAGTACGGACTCGTTGGTCGACTCCAGACCCTCGATCACCTCCTTGTAGTTCTCGAGGGTGTCCCAGATCCGTTCGGCGGCGTCGGAGATGTCGTCGAAGTAGATCTCGAGCTCTTCCTGGAGGTAGCGCTGCTTGGTCCGCTCCAGGTCGCGCAGGACGGCTCGTTGCGGTCGGGTGATCCGGCGGAAGTTGATGATCTCCTGCTTGGCCTCGGAGATGTCGCGGACGATCTCCGATGAGCGGCCCTCGAAGATGTCGTCCTCGATCCGATCGAGCTTGACCGCCATCTTGCGCAGCATCGGGAACGAGGCGTCTACGCAGGTGTCGACGATCTTGTAGAGCAGGTAGCCCGAACCCTTCGAGAGCGTCGCCTCGCGAAGGTCCTCCTTCTCGCGATAGCGCTCGAACATCGCGGTCAGTGGCGGCAGCGGGATATTGGGCAGCGTGATCAGGTAGTCGGGGCCCATGAACAGGTCGAGTTCGGCCGTGAGCATTCGACCGCTCGCCTTCTCGAACATCGGGAAGTGCAGCACGATGAACACGTAGTCGTCGTATTGGTCGAGCTTGGGCCGGTTGTTGCGCGAGTAGATGTCCTCGTAATCGAGCGGGTGGAAGTCGAAGTGTTCCTCCAGCCATTCCCGGTCGGCCGCCCTGGGGGACTCGATGTGGATCCAGCGCAGCCCGGACGATTCGATGACCTCCGGGGCGGCGTGCTCGGTCGGGACGACCGGGACCGCCTGTCCGGGTCGTCTGATCGGGCGCGGGCGCGGCAGGGCGATGTTCGGCACGGACGCATCGTACGTCACGGCGCCGGCACGACGTCCCTGGCTGGATGCGGGTAGAGTCTGCCGGCCGGGCGTGTTGCCGGGCGTCACCAGGGTGGCGGCTCGGGATGGACGGGGGCGGCGATGATCGACAGAAGCATCCGGCGCCCCGGTCGTCCGAGTTCGAAGGCCAGAACGGACAGATCCGGCAACACCGCGGCCGCGTGTCGCGCACCCTGAGGACCAGACCTTGACCACAGCGCGTCGCACCGGCCTCCGACCATGAGCGACCTCTCGACGCCCCTGGCCCTCCGTCGCGACCGTTCGATCCTGTCGATGCTGGGTCTGCCGCCCGTCTCTTCCACCGAGCTGGGCGGGTGGCTCGTGGCCGGCGGCATGTGGCTGCTCCTTGTCTCGCTCGCGGTGCCCCTTGGACGCCATTTCAGGACAGGGCAGGAGGCCTTCTGCTACTGGGTCGCCAGCCTCCACGCGCCGTACGCGCTGTCGGATTGGACGCAGCCGGTCGCGTACGTGTACTCGCCTGCCTTCCTGCAGTTGATCGCGCCGCTGGCCGAGCTGCCGTGGCTCGGCTTCTTCAGCGCCTGGACGGCACTGCTGTTGCTCGCGGTCCGGTTCCTGACCGGCCCGCGGCTGTTCGCCGTGGGCATCCTGCTGGCGGCGCTCGAGCTCGTGGGTGGCAACATCTCGTTGTTCCTCGCGACGGCGATGGTCGTCGGCTTCCGTTGGCCGGCGGCGTGGGCCTTCGTGCTCCTGACGAAGGTCACGCCGGGGATCGGGCTGCTCTGGTTCGCCGTCCGGCGCGAGTGGCGCTCGCTCGGGATCGCACTCGGTGCGACCGCGCTCGTGGTGGCAATCTCGGCGGCCATCATGCCCGGTGCCTGGCTCGAATGGCTGGACCTCCTCGTGCGCCTTGCCGGCCGCGACGGCACGTGGGCGGCGGTGCCGATCCCCTTCCTGGTACGGCTGCCGATCGCCGTCGTGGTCGTGGTCTGGGGTGCGCGCACGGACCGCCGGTGGACCGTGCCGGTGGCCGGCATGATCGCCCTGCCCGCACTGTGGTACGGCAGCCTGACGATGATGCTCGCGGTCATCGCCCTGCGCGAACCGGCACGGAACGGGGTCAGCCTTCGGGTCTGAACCCGGTACCGGCAGCGACGACGCGTTCGTCGGCAGGGCCACCCGGCGTGCGGGATCGGCGAACCAGGATCCCGGCGGCGCCAAGGATCAGGACGATGCCACCAAGGAGGAAGGGGCCGGCCACGCCGCCGCCGGTCGCGACCGCCGCCCCAACCGCGGGACCGACGATCCCGGCCGCATACAGCGGCAGGTACACCAGGTTCAGTGTTGCCGAGCGCCGTGCCGACGGTATCTCCGTCGCGAGCAACCCGAACACCATGGCGCTCACCGTGGACGTCGCAGCGCCCATGACGACGGCCAGCAGCGCGAGCGACGCGACCGACGGAGCGAACGGCATCAGCAACAGGACGGCGCCGGCTCCCGCCAGCGACGTCACGAGGACGGGCCGAAAGCCGATCCGGTCACCGATGAGACCGCCGAGCGGCGACATGATCCCGCCGACCAGTGCGGCCGTGCCCGCCACCAGCCCGATGGCGGATGCCAGGCCGGGGCCGCTGCCGGCCAGCTGCTCCACCACCACCGGGATGTACGGGCGGCTCATCTGGGTCGCGAGGTAGGAGACCCCGAAGATCACGAAGATCCGCCGCACGGCTGGTTCGGCGAGCACTCCACGCAGGGCACCGAACGCGAGGCTCACGATCCGCCCCGTCGGCACCACCTCGGGGCGGATTTCGCGCGACCCGAGCCCAACCAGCAGGGCGGTCCCCACGGACAGGGCAGCTGACGACGCAAACACCCAAGGCAGCGTCCAGCCAAAGCCGTCGATCAGGATCCCCGCGGTGACCGGCCCGGCCGCGAAGCCGATCGGCCCGGACGCGCCGAAGAGGGCGATTGTCGTCCCGAGACGAGCTCGCGGTGTCACGTCGCGGATCCCGGCGAGCATCACGCCGGTGTTGCCAAGCTGCAGCCCGATCAGCAGCATCGACAGGGCGAGTTGCCATGGCTCACGGGACAGGGCAACGCCCGCGAAGACGACCGCCTCGACCATGGCGCTGCGAACGATCACGACCTTCCGGCTGTATTTGTCGGCCCACGCGCCCCACAACGGAACCAGCGGCGCACCGACCACGAAGATCAGCGCCGTGAACAGCCCAACGAAGGCAAGCCGGTCCCCTTCGGGAACACCCATGTCACGGAGGTAGGCCGGCAGGAACGCGAAGATCTGGGAGACGCCGATCCCCTCCACCAGCGACGTCACCCAGAAGACCACGACGAGGACCCGCCAGTCCTGGGCAGTCCGGGCACCCGAAGGCGCCGAGTTGGGCTCGGGCATCGGCGGAAGCCTATCCCAGGCACCGCCCGTCGCGAGCATCCCCGGGATCGCAGGGCGCATGTGCCCGCCGATGCGCGGATCGACTCCCCGACCGCCCTCGGGACCTGTGGACCGTCGGCGGCGTTCGAGCCGGCGCCCGCCGAGCCACTCGGGCGAGCCGCCGCCGGGCCGTCTGCGCGAGTGATCGTCGGGCGGTCGATCCTGGTGGAAGCGTGCCAGATGTCGAGGTCATGACCAGGAGGCGCGGGCTGGTGAGGGCCGGACCATGCCAAATGTCGGCGTCATGACCACAAGGCGCGGTTCGGGAGGCCGCCGACGCGGTTCTGCGAGCGGTTCACGCTCGTGGAGACCCGGGATCGGGCGAAATCCGGGCCGATACCTAGCCGTGTGCACACCAGCCCGACATCTGGCAGGAAACAATC
>JBBEBJ010000039.1:26509-39119 GCA_040882425.1 Chloroflexota bacterium
GCCCGGCAGTCCATCGCCCGGCAGTCCATCGCCCGGCAGTCCATCGCCCGGCAGTCCATCGCCCGGCAGTAGGCCGCGGGCAACGCGCGCATCGGGGCGGCCCCCCGGGTCAGGCCACGGGGACCGCCCCCGACGGCGGACACAGAAGCGCCCGAAGGAACTGGTAGGCACCAGCCATTCGACGGGTCCTGAAGCTACGGCAAGCCGCAGTCCCAAGTCGCCGCCGGGTTCCTCGCTCGCTGGCCTTGCGACCATCGAGCCTGGTTCCCGGGACCGTTCCGAGGATCGCTCCCCGGTGCGGTCTGGCGGTTCGCACCTGCCCCTTCGGGCAAGACGAAATGTACGGCCGGGGGTCACAACCCCACAAGGCGCTTGTCCACGAACTTGGAGGAGTTCACCATGGAGTTATCCCCGAACTTCCCCCCAATGTGGACGCACTGTGGATACACTCCGGTCGCACGGAGGTACCAGGATGGCTCGATTGGTGGCGCGGATCGTGGCGGCCCAGGATCGGTGGGCTCGACCGCTCGGCGACTTCAACCATCGATGGCTCAGCGCGCTGCTCCGTCCGATCCGGCCGCTCAAGGATCTCGCGAACGGAACGTGGCTGGGTCATCCGCTGCATTCGGCGATGACGGACATCCCGATCGGGACACTCCTGGTCGCGGTCGTGTTCGACGTGCTCAACCAGCCAGTTGCCGCCGACGTTGCCCTGCTCGTGACGGTCCTGTTCATGCTGGCCGCTGCGGTGACGGGCGCCGCGGACTACGTCGACACGGACGGCACGGCTCGCGCGCGCGCGACGCTGCACTCGACGCTGATGGTGGTCGGCCTGGTGCTCGTCCTGGTGTCGCTCGTGTTGCGAGCCACGGGACCCGTCGACCGGGCCCTCCCGATCGCCATCTCGATGGTCGCGTTCATCATCGTCACGGCCGGCGCCTATGTCGGTGGCGACGTGGTCTACGTCTTCGGCAACATGGTCAACCGGCACGCGTTTCGCGGGGCTGGCACCAGGTGGATCGCCCTCGATCTCGGCGACCTGACCGACATCGCGGCGCTCCCGCACGCGATCCCGACCAAGGCCCGGGCGGGGATCAACGACCTCGTGCTCGTCCGGATCGGGGCGACCGTCCATGCCATCCACGCGGTCTGCGCCCATGCCGGGGGTCCACTGGCGCAGGGGACGGTGGTCGACGGCTGCCTCCAGTGCCCCTGGCACGCCTCGCGGTTCCGTCTCGACGACGGTCGGGTGGCACAGGGCCCCGCGCTCTACGATCAGCCGGTCTACGAGATCCGGGCGGCAGACGGCGGCGGGTACGAGGTCCGGCGGGCGAGTCCGTAACGAGGACGCGAGCCGTCGCTGGCGGGGCACACCACCACGTGCTGGAGATCGCGATCCCCGATCCAAGCCTTGTCGTACTGATCGGTGCGGCGGGTGTCGGCAAGTCCACGTTCGCGGCCCGCCATTTCGGTCCGTCCGAGGTGCTCTCGTCGGACGCCTATCGCGCGCTGATCTCGGGGGATGCGGCCGACCAGACCGTGACCCGTGCGGCGTTCGGGCGGCTGCACCGCGACCTGGGCCGGCGGCTCGACGGTCGACAGCTGAGCGTCGTCGATGCCACCAACGTCGATCGCGGCGCGCGGCAAGCGCTCCTTCGGCGCGCAATCTCCGCCGGCCTGCCGGCCGTCGCCATCGTCCTCGACCTTCCAGCCGAGGTCATCCTCGCGCGCAACGCCGGCCGGCCGGGGCGGGTCGTCGACGAACGCGTGGTCTGGCTCCACCTCGCGCGGCTGCGCGAAACGCTCGACCGGCCGCGACGCCAGCTCGAAACCGAGGGATTCAGTCTCGTGGTCGTCCTGGGCAACCCGCGCGAGGTCGATCAGGTCAGCGTCGTTCGCCAGACCGGCTGACCGCGGCAGCACCGTCACATGGAGCTGCGAGTCGGGCGGGCGCGACCCTACGATGCCCCGGCGGCGATGCAGCCGATGGCGACGGCGGCGAGGGCGATCCCGGCCGCGTGCGCCCGCGTGACGCGCTCGCGGAGGAACAGGGTCGCCAGGATGACGGTGGTCACCGGGTAGAGCGACGACAGGATCGCTGCGATCGCGAGGGACCCCGTCTGGACGGCCAGGATGAACGCCGCGTTGCCGGCCATGTCCAGCACGCCGACGCCGACCATCGCCGGCAGCCACGCCCGGTCCGCTCGCCAAGCCTGCTTCCCGATCACGATCACGCCGACGATCAAGGCGGCCTGGGTCATCCTGATGATCGTCAGCGGGCCAAACGTGTGCCCCTCGCTGAGCTGGCTGATGGCAATCCCGAAACCGCCGATCGCCACGCCGGCGATCAAGGCGACGCCGATGCCGGACGGTCCCGTGCGGCCATCGTCCACGCTCGACACGAGGATCACCGCGACGATCGCGAGGCCGATGCCGGCGACGACCAGCCACGATGGCAGCCCCTCCGTCAGCACGCCAAAGACGACCGGGATCGCCGCGGCCAGGACGCCGGTGACCGGCGCCACGACGCCCATCCGACCCGTGGCCAGCCCGTGGTAGAGGGCGACGATGCCGATACTCCCGGCGACCCCGCCCGCAACGCTCCACGGAACGTCCGACGGCAGCGGCATCGTCTCGCCTCGCACGAGCGCCAGGACGAAGGCGATGACGGTCCCGACCACCTGGGAGACGAGGACCACACCGAGCACCGGGGCCCGCCTCGTGAGCAGTCCGCCGCCGAAGTCGCCCGAACCCCAGGTCAGCGCGGCCGTGAGACCAAGGACGACGGTGGCCGTCTCGGCCGTAAGGAGCTCGCTCAGGCGGGCTGTCCCACGGGTGCGTTGTCGACGGCGGTCGGACCCAGGAGCTCCACGACCGCGTCGGCCGCCGCGTCGTAGCGATCCGAGGTCGTCAGGTAGATGACCTGGAAGTCCGATGCCAGCGCCTTGAGCAGCGACAGGGCACGCGCCGCGCGCGCATCGTCGAGGGTCACGAACGGGTCGTCGAAGACCAGGGGCGGGCGGCGGTCCCCGGTGACCAGGCGGACCAGCCCGAGCCGGGCGATCAGGAAGACCAGGTCGAGGGTGCCCTGGCTGAGCGCGCCGACCGGGACCCAGTCGCCGCGCTCCGGGGCGTGAACCTCGATGTCCAGCGTTCGATCGTCCACCCGGACGCGCCGATACCGGCCGTCGGTCGCCGGCGCGAGGTCGCGGACCATGTGCGCCTCGAGATAGCGCGTGGCGGTCTTCATCGTGGCCTGTTCGGCGCGATCGATGGCGGCCAGCGTGGCCGCGTAGACGCGCTGCCGCCGCTGCAGGGCGGCCAGCTGCTCCTGCCACATGGCGAGCCGCTCGGCCTGCCCCGCGACCTGTTCGGCGTCCACCGCGTTGGCCTCGACCCGCGCGCGGGCGTTCGCCTCGTCGTCGCGCGCCTTGCTGACGGCATCCTCCGCCTCGCCGACCTCGACCTCGAGACGCTCGCGGGCGCGCGGTTCCTTGGCGATCGGGCCAAGGGCGTCGAGGGCGCTGGTCTTCTGTTCGATCTCGAGCGAGGCGGCGTCGCGCAGGCCCGGCAAGGTCTCGCGCGGCTCCTTGCCGACAAGGCCGTCGAGCTGCGCCTCCAGCCGATCGATCTGGGCGACGTGCGCCTCTTCCCGGCCGAGGAGGTCCTCCGCCTCGGCCAGGTCCGCGAGACCGAGCGTGCCGAGATGCTGCTCCAGCCCGGCCTCGGTCAGCCGCAGCTCGGCCTCCATCTCCGAGCGACCACGCAGGCGACGGTCGATCTCCACGTCGCGGAGTTGGCCCTGCATCTTGTCGTTCCGCCGGAGCCACCAGGCGACGCCGGCGAACGCGAGGCCGACCACCGCAATCCCGGCGCCGATCAGCTGCGGTGTCTCGCCGAGATCGAACACGCCGAGCGTACTCGCGGCGAACGTCCCGCCGGCGAGCACAAGGCCGACGAGAACGAGCGCGATCGACAGCCGGGACAGCGGCTGCCAGGTGACGGCCGGCTTCAGGTCGAACGAGACCTCGACCTCGCCGGAGAGCGCCGCCTTGAGCTCACGGATCTTCGAGTCGAGCGTCCGAAGGCTCTCGACCGTGGCGCGGAGCACGGGGAGCGGCGTGAGCGATGGGTGCGTGGCGGCGAGCGCGTCGACTTCGGTCACGACATCGACCGCCGTCCGATAGCGGTCATACCGTTCCGAGGCCGCCTGACGCTCGGCCGTGATGCGCTCGGCCTGACGCGCCTTCTCGAGCATGCCTCGACGCTCGACCAGGGCGGCCTCGGCATCGGCCCGCCGCTCACGTGCTCCCGACAGCGTGTCGCGGTCCCGCTCGAGCTGGGCGAGGGCCAGCTCGCCCTGTTCGAGCGCGAGTTTCGCCTGGGCGACGGCCTGGTCGGCGACCTTCAGGCGGCCGGGGTTCCGGTCGCCCTTGGTCATCAGGTCGTGGAGCGCCCGATCGAGCTTCTTGCGCGCCCGGCTGGTCCCGCGGTCGGCGCCGCTGATCGAGGCCTGGAGCCTGTCCCGCAGCGCGCCGTCGTCTCGCGACAGGTCGCTCAGCTCGAAATGATGGACCGACGCGGTCGATCGGAAGAACCCCTCGGTCGGGATCCCCGTCAGCTCCGCGAGCACCTGGTCGGCGAGCGTCGGATCCGTGATCGCCTGCCCGTCATAGTCGAGGCGAACGGTCCCCTTGCCTCCGGCAAAGGTCTTCTCGACGGTTCCCGTCTTGCGGGTGTCGTCCTCGTCCTGCTCGAACTCGATGGAGACGATCGAGCGCGCCGCGGACGGCGCATCCCAGGGCCGAAGGGCCTCGATCTCGGCGGCCGTGCTGGTGACCCGGCGAGTGAGCACCAGCTCGAGGGCACGCTGGACGGTGGTCTTGCCCGATTCGTTCGGGCCGCGCACGACGGTCAGGCCCGGCGCAAAGGTGATATCGAGCGCCCGGTAGCGACGGAAATCACGGGCGCTGAGCTTGCGAACCCTCACAGCGAGACCTCGTGGCCGGCCAGGAGCAGCCGGCCGAGACGAAGCGCGTCACGCTGTTCGGCGGCCTCCGCTTCAGCGCCGGCTGCCTCGAGCTCCGCGATCCGCGCCTCCTGGTCGCGGATGAACGCGCCCGCGATCGTGTCCGGCGACGGCAGCGCGCCCTCGGTCAGCGCCGGTGACGACGTGTCACGGACCCGCACTTTGAGGAACCCGGGGGCAAGGGCGGCCTCGATCTCCTCGATGTCCAGGTCGAGCTCGTCGGGGCGGACACCCACCAGGCGCACGTCCAGGACGAGGTCGGGGTCGGCCATGCCACGCAGCGTCTCGATCAGCCCCGGCTGGCTCGTCTGGACGCTGGCGTCGACCTCGTGGCGCTCGAACCGGGTCCTGCCGACCTGGCGCTCCTCCACCGAGACGGTCCGCGCGCCGTCGCGCTCGTTGAGCTCGACGAGCAGCACCTTGCCGGCACGGTCCTGGTCGATGGCGACCGCCTCGGGGGCTCCGGCGTAGGCGTACGTGACGGTGCCAGCCTTGCCGGCCTGTGCCGAATGCCAGTGGCCCAGTGCCAGGTAGTCCAGGTTGGTCGCGGCGATCTCGTCGGTCGTGATGACGACCTCGTCGCGATCCGTCTTGCCGGGGATGGCGATGGCCCCGTGGACCATGCCGATCCGCCACGTCGCAATCGCCGCGTCGGCAACGACGTTGAGGTCCCTGAGCGGGCTGTATGGCGCACGCTTGGTGGGAAAGACCGGTCCATGCACGACAACGTCGCAAGCGGCCAGGTGGACCGAGGAATGGTCGGGGTCGAGGACGGTCACGAAGTCCTCGTCGGCCGTCGTCCCGGCCATGCTCGCGAGGTCGTAGGCGCGGTAGATGGACGCCCGGTCGTAGACGTCGTGCGTGCCGGGGATGATGACCGTCCGGATCTTCGCCTCGACGAGCCGCTTCAGCTCGGCCGCGACGCGCTCGACGGAGCGGCGCGGCTGGACGTTGGAGTCGAAGAGGTCGCCGGCGACGAGGAAGACATCGACCTTTTCGGCGAGGGCGAGATCGATGGCGGCCTTGAACGCCGCGAATTGTCGTTCTCGCTGGGCGCTCGCCTGTTCGCCGAGATCGTCGTGTCGCGCGCCCAGGTGGACGTCGGCGGTATGGATCAGCCTCAGCATCCGGTGGTTGCGGCTCGCCTCCCTGGCTGTCACGGTCCGGACGTCCCAGCGCGGAGTCTGCCACACCCCATCCGAGATGGATCGGAACGTGACGCGAGCGAGGCGCCCCCATGACTCCCCGCTCGCTGACCGCACTGTCGGGTGGCATTGTGACAGGTACGGTGTCACCGCGACCGAGCGGTTGCGACCGGCCCGATTCCGCCGGACGACCCGTTTCGGCGAGCCGTTGTATCCTGCCGATCGCTACACCGGTGCGCCCCGAGACAGGGACTCCACATCGGCACCTGGGTTCGCGCGGCCCCGGCTCATTTTGCCAGACCACGCACATCCCGTCCGTCGGTGCGGCCGCCCCCGACAGGGTGCGTACCTCTGCAGATCCACGCGTCTCGGAGGAGCATCGTGACCTACGTCGATCGAACCCTGAACTGCGTCGATTGCGGAGTTGAGTTCATCCATTCGGCCGCCGACCAGGAGTACTACGTCGAGAAGGGGTTCGTCAGCGACCCAAAGCGCTGCACCAGCTGCCGAGCCAGTCGGCGCGCCTCACGCGAGGGCGCCTACGACGTCCGCGACATCGGGGGGCCGCGGGGCTACGAGCGCGGTGACGACCGGCCCCAGCGCGAGTACTTTGCGGTCGTCTGCTCGTCGTGCGGCAACCAGGCGCAGGTGCCCTTCAAGCCGCGCATGGACCGCCCGGTCTACTGCTCCGACTGCTTCCGGACGGTCAAGCCGGGCTAGTCACTCGACGTCGGCGAGGCCGTTGAGGCGGAAAGTCTCGCCGGCTCGATAGCGGTCGCGATGGCGTCCGCGCCAGACCGTGACCCTGGAGCGTCCGTGAACCTGCCAGGCACCGTCACGCCCGACGACCGCGGTGTCCTCGTCGATCCCGAGGACGACCGAGCCACGCGGCGCCTGGAATGCGATCAAGGCGCAGAACGGTTCCGGCCAGGCGTCGTAATGCGGGACGACCGACGCCTCCGGCACGAACCCGAGACCGTCGCGCCAGCGCAAGAGCCAGGGCATGAGCCGGAGGCGGAAATCAAACGCGTGGCCGGCGAGCACCATGGCGCCGGCCGAGCAGCCGGCCAGGATAGCTCCACGGATGTGCGCATCGAGGATCGCCCGACCGACGGCGCTGCCGTCGAGGGCCCGGATCAGGTGTCCCGGTTTGCCGCCCGAGAGGTAGATCAGGTCCGCCTCACCGAGCGCCTGGGCCGCCGCGGGATCGTCGGCTTCGGTCCGGTCCCGGACGAGCACCGGTTCCACCTCTGCACCGAGCTCGCCGAAGTGCGACACGCCCATCGCCGCCCAACGCTGAAACACCTCCTCGCCGTCCGGGTAAGAGGCAGTGGGGAGGATGGCCACGCGCGGACGCAATCGGCCCGTCGCAGCCAGCAGGCCGGCGTCGAATTCGGCCATGGTCGGGAGGAATTCACCGGCGCCAACAAGCGCCACGGGTCCGGGCACGGCCAGAGTGTACGGGAGCTTGCGGTACGCCAGCGGACGCTGCGAGACTGGCCGGGATGGAGCCCGTCCCGGCTCCGCGTCCCAGGCCGAGGTAGCCCATGACCACCCGCCAGCGCTGGACGCTCGTCGCCACGGTGATCGGCTCCGGCACCGTGTTCCTCGACGGAACGATCGTCAACGTGGCGCTTCCCCGGATCGGGATCGAGCTGCCGGCCTCGATCGTCTCCGTCCTCGAGGGCCAGACGTATGTCGTCAGCGGGTACCTCGCGATCCTGTCCGCGCTGCTGATCCTCGCCGGGGCCCTTTCCGATCACTTCGGGCGCCGGCGCGTCTACGCCATCGGGTTGGCCGGGTTCGCCGTCACGTCGGCGTTATGCGGGCTCGCGCCCAACCTGGAGCTGCTGATTCTCTCCCGGCTCCTCCAGGGCGCCGCCGGGGCGCTACTCGTACCCGGGTCGCTCGCCTTGATCACCCATACGTTCGAGGGGGAGGCGCGCGGGCGGGCGTTCGGAATCTGGGCGGCATCAACGTCGGCGCTGACGGTCCTTGGCCCGATCGTGGGAGGGGTCGTGGTCGACACGATCAGCTGGCGGGTCGCGTTCCTGATCAACGTGCCACTCCTGGCCGTTGCGTTGTGGGCGACCCTCGCCCACGTCGATGAATCGCGCGACATGGATGCGACGGCCCGGTTCGACTGGCTCGGCGCCCTGGTCGCCGCGCTCGCCGTTGGTGGCCTGTCGTTCGGGCTGATCCGTGGCCAGGCCAACGAGTGGGCGGACATTGCCGCGTGGGTCGCCATCGCCATCGGGGCGTTGGCGCTCGTCCTCTTCCCGATCCTGATGGCCCGCCGGCCAAACCCGCTCGTGCCACTCGACCTGTTCCGCCAGCGGACGTTCGCCACGATCAACCTCGCCACGTTCTTCATCTACGGCGCGCTGTACGTGACGATCACGTTCCAGGCGCTCGTCCTGCAGGGCGTGCTCGGCTACACGGCGTTGGCCACAGGCGCCGTCGGGATCCCGGTCGGGATCATGCTTTCCGTCCTGTCGACATGGATCGGGACGCTCTCGGCCCGGATGGGCGCCCGGCGGTTTCTCGTCGGCGGCCCGCTGCTGATGGCCGCCGCCATGCTCTGGTACGTCCGCCTGCCCGCCGATTCGGCGCCCTGGAAGGCGGCCATCGAATCGCCCGGCACGCTGATCCCGCCCCTGTCGACGATGACGGACGTCCTCCCGTCGGTCCTCCTCTTCGGGCTCGGGATCTCGATGGTCGTGGCCCCGCTGACCAGCACGTTGATGAATTCCATCCCGGGCCGGTTCTCGGGGCTCGGGTCGGCGATCAACAACTCGATCTCGCGCGTCGGCCAGCCACTCCTCGGGGCGATCATCTTCATCGCCATCAGCGCCTCGTTCTATGGCAGCCTCGCGGCGAAGGCGCCGTCCCTGGACACGGGCTCCGGCGACGTCCGGGCCGCGTTCCAGCCGCTCAACCCCGCGCCCGGGGGCGCCACCCCCGGGCAGGTGACCGCCGCCACGCAGGCCTCGATCGACGCATTCCACCTGGCGATGCTGGTCGTGGCCGTGCTGCTCGCCATCGGCGCGCTCGTGTCGTGGTACGGGCTGCGCGACGGCGCCACCAGGGCGGACGAATGACGGTCCCCGCCCGACCACGCGACTGGGACGCCCAGACCTACGACCGGATCGCCGATCCGCAGACTCGGTGGGGTCGCGCCGTCCTCGACAAGCTGCCGCTCGAGGGCACGGAACGGGTACTCGACGCGGGCTGCGGGAGCGGGCGGGTGACCGAGCTGCTGGCGACCCGGCTGCCACACGGCCGGGTGGTCGCGCTCGACGCGTCGGCGGCGATGATCGAGGCGGCACGCGCCCGGCTGGCGCCGCTCGGCGATCGAGTCGAGTACGTCGTCGCCGACCTGGGCCGGCCCCTCCCGCTCGCCGAGCCCGTTGACGCGATCCTCTCGACGGCCACCTTCCACTGGGTGCCCGACCACGACGCGCTTTTCGCGAACCTCGCCCTGGTCCTTCGCCCGGGCGGACGGCTGGTGGCGCAGTGCGGCGGGGTCGGCAACATCGCCTCGATCCGGCGCGTGCTGGCCACGATCGACGACGGCTGGCCGGGCGCCGCCCACTACGAGACACCGATGGCCACGGTCGATCGTCTCGATGCTGCGGGCTTCGTCGACATCGAGTGCTGGCTGACGGACGAGCCGACCCGCTTCGAGCCCGGCGAGCCGTTCGAGACGTTTCTGCGGACGGTGATCCTGGGCGGGCACGTCGAACGCCTCCCGCCCGATGAACGCGACGGCTTCGTCCGGGCGGTCGCCGACGGCCTCCCCGAACCGCTGATCGACTACGTCCGGCTCAACATCGTGGCGAGGCGCGCGAACTAGTCGCGGCGCGAACTAGTCGCGGACGCGGAATGGCGCCCCGTGGCCGGGGATGACCACATTCGCCACGGCAAGGACGCGCTCGCGGGCACGCTCCAGCGCGGCCTGGTCGGACGCAACCGGATCCAGGTCGGGCGTCCGGTCTGTGTGCCACCACAGGTGGGTCATGGCGTAGACACCGTCGTCGGCCTCGACGATGAGCGATGCGTCCTCCTCGGAATGACCGGGCGTCAGCCAGAGCTTGCTCCGCGGGCTCAGCCGGTAGCCGTCGCCGTCGTGATCGAGCCACAGGTCGTCGCGATACCGCGCCCAGAAGTCGACGATCTCGGCGTTCGGGAAGAGCGCGCAATTGACCGTGTGGTCGGGGTGGTGGTGACTCAGGAAGATATGGCTCACCGCCTCGGGTGAGATGCCGAGCGCGTCGAGCGGATCCAGGATGAGCGAACGTCGAGCAACCATGCCGGGATCGACAACGATGGCGGCATCGCCGTCGCGGACGAGGACCACGGTGCTGGCGGTGCGTTCGCCGGTGTAGCCAGCGTGCAGGAGGTGGACGCTCGTCATGGCCCGATCCTAGGGCAACCCGGCACCCGCCACGGAGTCGTCGCGACGGGTGGGATCAATCGCCGGATCGACCAGGCGGCGTGCGATCCTCCGGGACCACTCGACCCACGGACCAGGAGCCACTGCCAGCGGGAGGGTAGTCCAGTGACCGACGACCGTCCCGCCGACCTGGTGTTCATTGATGGGCGAATCGCGACGATCGACCCCGCGCGGAGCTGGGCGAGCGCCCTCGCGGTTCGCGATGGCCGGATCGTGGCCGTCGGCAGCGATGCCGCCGTCCGACCGTTCATCGGCCCGCGCACACGGGTCGTTGAGGGGCGAGCGCGGACGATCACCCCCGGCTTTGGCGACGCGCACGTCCACCCGGTCCACGCCGGGCTCGACCGCCTGGCATGCGAGTTGCGGGCGGCGCGTGACATCGCCGGCTACCTGGAGGTCATCGCCGTGTACGCCGCCGACCATCCGGAAGCGCCGTGGATCGAGGGCGGCGGCTGGTCGATGGACGACTTCCCGGGTGGCGTTCCGACCCGCGAGGCGCTCGATCGTGTCGTGCCCGATCGACCGGCCCTCCTGCGCAGCCGCGACGGCCATACGGCCTGGGTCAACACGAGGGCCCTGGAGCTGGCGGGTGTCACCGCAGACACCCCGGATCCCGAGGACGGTCGCATCGATCGCGACGAGGCGGGCCAGCCCGTCGGCGCGCTGCAGGAGGGCGCGATCGACCTTGTCGATCGCTTCGTGCCCGAGCCCGCGCCGGACGACCTCGCGGAGGCACTCCGGATCGGCCAGGCCGAGCTCCACTCGCTCGGGATCACCAACTGGCAGGACGCCATCGTCTCGCCGAGGGAGGAGCTGGCGTACACCCAGCTGACCGAACGTGGCGAGCTCACCGGTCGGGTCGTCGGTGCGCTCTGGTGGGAACGGTCGCGCGGCGCCGATCAGATCGAGGAGCTGATCGACCGACGCGCGCGGACCGCCACCGATCGGTATCACCCGACCAGCGTCAAGCTGATGCAGGACGGGGTGCTCGAGAACTTCACGGGGGCCGTGCTGGAGCCATACCTCGGGCCCGATGGCCAGCCGACCGGGAACCGCGGTCTGAGCCAGATCGACCCAGAGGCGCTCAAGCGGTACGTCACTCGCCTCGATGCCCTCGGGTTCCAGCCACATTTCCACGCCATCGGCGAGCGGGCGGTCCGCGAGTCCCTCGATGCCGTCGAGGCAGCCCGGCTGGCCAACGGACCGTCCGACACGCGGCCCCATATCGCGCACATCCAGGTGATCCATCCCGCTGACACCGGTCGCTTCCGGACGCTCGGCGTGGTCGCCAACGCCCAGCCGTACTGGGCGTGTCACGAGGGCCAGATGGATACCCTGACGATCCCGTTCCTCGGTCCGGAACGTGTGGCCTGGCAGTACCCGTTCCGGTCCCTGCTGGCGGCCGGGGCGGTGCTGGCGATGGGCTCGGACTGGAGTGTCTCGACGGCCAACCCGTTGCTCGAGATGGAGGTGGCCGTCTCACGAGTCTCCGACCGGCACCGCGGAGAGCGACCGTCGTTTCTGCCCGATGAGCGGATCAGCCTGATCGACGCGCTAGCGGCGTTCACGGCCGGGACCGCGTGGGTCAACCATCTCGAGCGGGAGGTCGGGTCGCTCGAAGTCGGCAAGGCGGCGGACCTGGTCGTCCTCGATCGCGACCTGTTCGACCGAACCGCTGGCGCGATCGGCGAGGCGCGCGTCGTCGGGACGTTCATCGACGGCGTCCCGATCTTCGAGGACTCCGCGCTCGACGGGTAAGCGCCTGGTAGCCGATCGGAGGTCCGACGGCGAGCGTCGGCGGTCCGACGGCGACCGTCGGCGGTCCGACGGTATGGCATGGACACATGACGATCCTGGATTGGCTTCGGACGTCAATGTCGGGCGAGTCCCCGAGAGGCGATGCTCTACCTGCGCCACGGAACCAGCCGCGGCGACAGAAAGGAGAGACCAGTGAACGTCCTCGCGATCTACGTGGCCAAC
>JBBEBJ010000040.1:0-1184 GCA_040882425.1 Chloroflexota bacterium
CCGCGGGCGTGGCCTGTGCGGACGTGGGAGGTCTGGATAGATGATTCGGCCGCATTCGGGTGCTACCCTGTGGGCCACCGTCCATCCCGGGGAGGAATCGACCGCGTGACTACCGACGCTCCCGATACAGCCGAGAAGGCGCCGGCCTGGCGCCTCGATACCGACAACGGCAGCCTGCGACCGCGCTCGGCGCTCGACGTGCTCGTCGACCTCAATGACAAGGTCACCAGCGGCCAGGTGTCGGAATACCAGCCCGTCCCGCTGGGGTTCACGCCGCTCGACAAGACGATCGGCAGCGGGCTGCGGACGGGCGAGCTGTTGCTGATCGGTGGAGCGCAGGGCACCGGCAAGACGACGATGGCTCTCCAGATGGCGCGCAACGTGGCGTCGGGTGGGCAGGCCAATGTCCTGTACATCTGTTTCGAGCACGACGAGGCGTATCTGCTCAACCGGCTGATCGCCATGGAATCGGCCCTCGCGCACCTGCCTCACAAGACAGGGGCGATCAAGATCCAGGACGTCCGCAAGGAGATCCTCGGGACCTGGATGGCGGAGGGCGAGGCCAGTGCCCAGATGGCCAACAACCCGCGCCTGCGCCCGTCGATGGACCGGATCGCGCGATACGGGCAGAACCTCTTCCTGATGCGGGGCTCACAGACCGCCAGCACGATCGACAACATGCGCAAGCTCGTGCAGGAGCATGCGCGCCTGTCCGGCGACCGCCGCCTGGTCGTATTCGTGGACTACCTGCAGAAGGTCCCGCAGATCCCCGAGCCTGAGAACGAGACCGAGAAGGTCACGTTCCTGATCAACGGCCTCAAGGACATCGCGCTGACGGAGGAAGTGCCGATGGTCTGCATCGTGGCCGCGGACAAGGAGGGTCTCAAGGCCCAGCGCCTTCGCAACTACCACCTCCGCGGATCGTCCGCGATCAACTACGAGGCGGACATCATCCTGATCCTCAACGAGAAGTACCACATCGTGGCCAAGGTCAACATCGAGTTCAACCCGTACCAGGCGCAGCGGTTCCGCGACTGGGTGGTCATCTCGGTGGAGAAGAACCGTGGCGGCCAGGACAACGTGGACCTCGAGTTCGAGAAGCACTTCGAGTTCTCCTGCTTCGACCCGAACGGCCGGACGGTGCAAGAGAAGCTCATCGAGGAACGCCTCTACAACGATTAGGC
>JBBEBJ010000041.1:0-4645 GCA_040882425.1 Chloroflexota bacterium
GCTCGGCCGCTCGTTCGGGCGCCCGGTGACCGAACCGACCGGGGACGACCCGGCGCATCGCCATCGTCCGCCTCCCCTCCGCCTGTCACAGCACAGGAGAACGCATGCGCCCGCGGCCTTGCACAGGGTGCCCGAGCGTGGCAACGTCGCGGGCATGGCTGGGGGCGACACGCTGACGGATGCCGATGCCCGGTACCTCGAGCAGATCTGGGATGACTGCGAGGAATGCCTGGGCCCCGACACCGAGCTTCTCGCCCTGGCGCGCGAGCCCGCGGATGACGGCGTGAGGCTGGTGGTTCGCTATCGGCTCGGCAAGCACGACCGCGAGAGCGCCGCAAGGGGTGAGTCGATGTTGGTCGCCCATTCGGTGCTCCGCGCCCGCATTCTCTTCGATCGCCTGCGGTTCGGAATGTCGGACCTCATCGATCGCGACTAGGCAAGTTCGACAGCGGTTCTGCGCTTCAGCGCATCAGCCGGAGCGCCTCGGCTCGTTCGATCGGGTCGAGTGCCGGACCGTCGGCAAGCGCGCCCTGGAGCAGCGCGATCCCACCGCTTCGGTCGCCGCGAGCAACGGCGATCGTTCCGTCGTGGAACCGGAGGCGAGCGTCGTCGGCGCCCAGGTCCCTGGCCTCGAGGATCTCGGCTGCGGCCTCGTCAACCCGGCCGAGGCGATACAGCGCCCAGGCGACCAGGTCGTGACCGGCAGCGTCGGGCCGAGTCGCGAGCGACGCTCGGGCCGCAGCCAGGGTCGCGGCCGATGCGCCGCCGTGGTCGAGCTCGAAGCGGATCAGCTGCCGATCGTAGACAGCGCCCTGGATCGAGCCGAGCTCCCGGATGAACCGGACCGTCTCAAAGGCGGCCTCGGCCGCGGCAGGGTCGCCGGTCGCTTCAAGGAGATCGCCCAGGATCGCCAGGGTTTCCGGCTGCGGAACGACATCGGCCGCGGCGCGGAACCCCGCAATCGCCGCGGCGGGGCGTCCATCGAACGCGTCGATGCGCGCGAGTCCGACGAGCGCCGCGACGTCGGTCGGTCGCTCAGCGAGGGCGGCCTCGAAGCCCGCGCGGGCCGCGTCGACGTCCCCGGCCAACCTCGCGTACTCACCAAGCGCGTAGCCATAGAACGCCACCTCACCGGGGTCGACCGAAGGTGCGATGGCGAACGCCTTGCGCGCCAGCGAGAGCGCGCGATCGCCCTCGCCCGTTGCGGACGCGAGCCGCGCGAACCGGACGTCGAGCCATGGACCGGGTGCGATCCCCACGAGCCGGTCGTAGGCCGCGGCGGCCTCGTCGGGTCGGCCGAGCTCGAGCAGCGCGTCGCCGCGCACGGCAAGCGCGGTCGCGTCCGACGGCGACACCTCCAGGACCGTGTCGGCGTCGCCGAGCGCCCCAACGAAGTCGTGCAGGGCATACCGGATGGATCCCCGGGCGCGGATCGTGGGCGGATAGGCCGGAATGATGGCCAGCGACCGATCGACGTCGGCAAGCGCCCGCTGGTAACCGTCGATGTCGGAGGTCTCGCGCGCCTGTTCCGCCTTGACGAGCGCGAGCTGGACGAGCGAGAGGTAGTCATCGGGTGCGGCCTCCACTCGCGCGGCCCAGAACGCGAGTCGATCGGCGACCGGGAGGCGACCGTCCACCGTCGCGCCCGCCGCGCCCGCCCCACCGGACAACGGCGCGACGTCCCCGGGGACCGCAAGGAGGGGCTCGCCGGCAACCTCGGCGCCCGGACGGAGAACCGGTCCGGCGACGTAGGTCAGGACGGCCACGAGGATTGCGGCCACGAACACGCCCACGGCACGCCCGGGACGACCCGATCGTGGTCGGGTCCCGGTGGCCGTGGGCGTGAAGCTGGAGGTCGTGGCCTGCGTCATCTGGTCCGTCCCTTGCGTCGGGAAGTGGTCGAGTGGAACCGCCGGAGGAGCGACGGCCCACTCGCGATACGGCGTCGGCCTAGTGGGCCGGCGCGAGGTACGGGAAGCTGCCCGGGAACGGCTCGTCGTTGCCGCCGACGTTGTCGGTCCTCAGGACGGCATGACCTTCGAGGCCGCCGGTCACGACCAGCAGCTCGAGGTCGATGACGTCCTCGGCCAGCGTTCGGCCGTTCAGGATCCCGCCCGGTCCACCGGTGAACCCGGTGCCGGTCGACTTGCCGAGCGTCGCCACGTCGAGGTGGAGGACGTCCGGAAGCAGCAGCCCGGTGATCGCCTCGGCCGTCGCCGTCTCGTTGAAGACGTCGAGGACGGCGGTGAACTGGCCACCCCAGGTCGCGACGTCGGCGGACGCCGCGGTCTGGTTGTAGGGATCCTTCTGGTCCTCACCACCGAAGGGGTTCATGAAGACCGTGTTGAGGGCCGGCTTGCCCATCCGGTCGACGATCGCGCCGTTTCGGACGGTCGTCGCCCAGAAGTTGGCCGACGAACCCAGCCAGCTGTCGGGGATCTCCAGGACGATTGTCGAGATGTTGGTGCCGGCGAAGAAGTCACCGAGATCGAGGTTGGTCGAGCCGGTGTACGTGTAGGCGCCATCGCCGTCGGGATCGCGCCAGCGCAGGAAGCCGGCCAGGTCGAAGAAGAACGGGTCGTCCTTGACGCCGGCGTAAACCTTCGCACCGCCGCCGTTGTTGGCGTTGCCCGTCTTGCCGGTCAGGATCGTGGTGCCGTTCCTCGCGAGCGTCAGGGACTGCTTGGGTCCCGGGGCCTTGTCGCCGAAGGTGAAGGTGTAGACGTCGTCGGCGACGGCGTCGCCGTCCGTGTCGATGTTGAAGCGGTATTCCGCGTCCGTGGCGAACTCGGTGCCCGAGACGACGCCAGCGAGCGGATTGACATTGACGACGAGCACGGTCTTGCCCGAGTTGTCGCCGTCGAACGCGTAGATGTCGGTGATATCCAGGGCGTGATTGGCCTTGGCGTTCGGCGAATCGAGATGGTCGGCGGCACCGACCAACAGCGGGGCGGCGCCGGCGGTGAGGACCGCCATGGCCGCGCCGAGCGCGAGGATGTTCCGGGTTGTACGCATCGTGTTGTACCGATCCCTCCTCGGGTCTCTCGTTGGGTCGGGCGTCGCTGACTGCGAACGCCCCGTCCGATCGCCCGCGCGGTTGTCGCGACTCTCCCGCGTTGGACTCGTGGGTACATGCGCGGCCGGCCGCGGTTCGGATGAGTCGCCCTGTAACGATCTCGTGACGCGGCGATTCCAGCGACCCGGGCTCGCGCCCGGTCCGGGCGCCAGCCTCAGACGACGCGCCCCGGGTTCAGAATGCCGAGCGGGTCCAGCGCGGTCTTGATCGCCCGCATGAACCGCACGGCGTCCGGCCCACGCTGGATCTCCAGCCAGTCGCGGCGCGCCATGCCGATCCCGTGCTCGCCGGTGACGGTCCCGCCGAGCTCGAGCGCCGCGCGGTAGAGATCGGCCTGGACGAGCTTCGTCACGCTCTCGGCGCGCGGGTCACCACGCTCGAACACCAGGTCGGGGTGGAGGTTGCCGTCGCCCGCGTGCCCGAACGTCCCGATCCGGACGTCGTGCTTCGCGGCGATCCGCTCGATCGCGCGGAGCATGTCCGGCACGCGGGCCCGCGGCACACCGACATCCTCCATGCGGACCTCGCCGATCCGCTCCAGCGCGTAATGCGCCGCTCGGCGAGCCTGCCGAAGCCAGTCCGCTTCCTGCTCGTCGGCCGCACGAATGACGTCGGTCGCGCCGGCGGCCCGGCAGGCAGCTTCGGCGCGCTCCAGCTCATCCGTGGCGGCCGCGGCCGGCATGTCCGACTCGACCATCAACATCGCCGCGGCCGTCCGGTCCAGCCCGAGCTGATGCATGTCGTCGACGGCGCCGATCGTGAACCGATCCAGCAGCTCCAGGGTCACCGGCGCGAGGCCCGCGGCGGCGATCCCGGCCACCGCGTCACCGGCGCTCTCGAGGGTCGGGAAGAAGGCCAGCATCGTCGAGCGGGGCGGTGGTGCCGGACGGAGGCGGAGTGTCGCCTCGGTGATGATCCCGAGCGTGCCCTGGCTGCCGACGATCAGGTGGGTCAGCGAGTACCCCGCCACGTCCTTGACGTTGCGGCCACCGGTCCGGATCACCGTCCCGTCGGCCATCACGACCTCGAGCGACAGCACCGAATCGCGCGTCTGGCCGTACTTGACACAGCACAGACCGCCCGCGTTCGTGCCCAGGTTACCCCCGATCGTGCACTGCTCGAAGCTCGCGGGATCCGGTGGGTAGAACAGCCCAACCTCGGCTACGGCGGCCTTGAGCGTCGCGTTGATGACGCCCGGCTGGACGATCGCGACGAGGTTCTCGCGGTCGATCTCGAGGATCCGGTCCATCGCGGTGAAGGCGATCGTCAGGCCGCCCTCGATCCCCGCGGCACCACCGGACAGCCCGCTCCCCGCCCCGCGCGGCACGATCGGGACGCGCAATTTGCCGCAGATCCGCACGAGCTCGGCGACCTCGGCGGTCGTCGTCGGGAGGGCCACCGCAGCGGGGAGACCCGCGTGCAGGTAGGCCGTCTCGTCGGACCGGTGGCTCTCGCGGTCGATCGCCTCGGTCAGGAGCCGCAGGGCCGGCAGACGCGCCCTGATCGCGTCGACGAGGGGGCCCGCGCCGGTGGCTGGATCGCTGGTGGCGGTCACGACCAGAGTCTAGC
>JBBEBJ010000041.1:4745-6563 GCA_040882425.1 Chloroflexota bacterium
AGGGGGCCCGCGCCGGTGGCTGGATCGCTGGTGGCGGTCACGACCAGAGTCTAGCGGGCGGTCTCGATCGCCCGTCCGCGTTACGATGCCCCCGATGGCCCGCGCCCGCCGCCTCCCGACCGCCGTCGCGGCCGTGGTCATGGCCGCTCTCACGCTCGCCCCGTCCCCTGCCGTGCCGCTCGCGCATGCCGCATCGCCAGTCGGCGTCGGCCAGATCGTGGCGGGTTCGGTCGGTCGGACCAGTCTGAAGCTCGACGCCGTCTACCGGTCAAACCTGAAGCTGACCTGGTCGACTCGCGCGATCTGGGTCGACTCGACCGCGACCATCCGCAACACCTCCGGTGTCGAGATCGACCGGGTCGAGCTCAACACGATCGCGGCCCGCCTCGGCGACATCCGCCTCCGCCCCGTGACCGTCGATGGCGTCCCCGTTTCCGCCTCGGTCAGCGGTCAGACGATCATCGTGCCGCTCGGCGGCGTGCTCCCCGTGGACGCCGTTGCCAGGATCAGGGTCCGGTTCTCCGCTCGGCTGACGAGCGATCTGGCCGGTTCGCACTGGCTGTTCACGCAGACCAACGGGATCGCCGGCATCTACCGCTGGCTGCCGTGGGTCAGTCGGCGGGTCACCTTCGAGCGACCGAACCACGGGGACCCGTTCGTGACGCCCTCCAGCCGCGACGTCCGGGTCACGATCAGGTCGGACCGCCGCCTCGACCTCGCAACAACCGGCGAGCTCGTCTCGTCCAGCGCAAACGGCCTGACGAAGACGTTCCAGGCACGCAACGTACGCGACTTCACGGTGACCGCGTCGACCAACTTTGACTGGCGCGAGCGACGGGTCGGTGACACAACGATCCGCGTCTGGTTCCGGCCGGGGACGCGCGGCGCGGCCTGGCTCGACGCGGCCGCCGACGCCTTCGCGGCACTCGAGTCGCGACTCGGTCCGTACGGCTACCCGACGTTCGACGTGGTCCAGTCCGCCGGCGGATTCGGGATGGAATCGCCGGGTCTGATCTGGATCCCGACCGGGACCCCAGCGTCGAACCTGCGGTATCTCCTCGCCCACGAGACGGCCCACCAGTGGTTCTACGGGATCGTCGGCAACGACCAGGTACGCGAGCCGTTCACCGACGAGGCGCTGGCGGACTTCGCCGCGCGCTCGATCCTCGGCATCCATCGATCCAGCCGGTGCCCGACCCGCCCGCTCGACCGGTCGATCTACGACTACACGGCCCGCTGCTACTACGAGATCGTGTATATCCAGGGTGGCAACCTCCTCGACGAGGCGCGTCGGCGGATGGGCTCGGAGCTCTTCTGGATCACCCTCCGGTCGTACGTCCAGACAAACCGCCACCAGCTGGTCTCGACGGCGACCCTGCTGCGGACGCTCGACGACGCGACCCCGCTGGACCTCGCCGGCCTCCTCTTCGCTTCGAGGTTCCCGCGGATCTACTGACGCCTCAGGTCCACACGTAGACGACGGTCACGGCGAGGAGCCCGGCCAGTGCCAGGCTCACGATCCGGTGGGCGCGACCACCCGGTCGGCAGGTCGCGGCGCAAAACCTCGGCCCATGACTGGTACGAACCAGATGGTCGTGTCAGCGGGGTCAGCGAGGTGCGAGCTGAGCGTGGACACTCCACGATTCCGGTCACCCGGGTCCCGCATCGCCCGGTAGCAGTCTGGGGACGCGGTTATGCGTCATCCGGGTCATCTGGCCGGTGACGGCGTCAACAACGTGTGTGGGCATCACGCCTTGTCGCCCATCGCCATCCGGCGATCCGCGGCGAGCGCCTGCGGCATCTGTCGGAACGCGGCGG
>JBBEBJ010000042.1:0-38597 GCA_040882425.1 Chloroflexota bacterium
CCGAACGATGACGTGTCGTCATGAAGCCGGGTGGCCTGAGAGGCAGACTGAGGAAGGGCGTGACGCTGTCCCTGAGTGCGACCGGCGTGACGGTCGTCGGCTGCGCGCGAGGTGCTGGACATGGCGAAGAAGAACGGAGGTCAACCGACGTTCGGGTCGGCGCAACCCGAGGGCTTGAGCGCCCAGGTCAGGTACGCCATTTCTGACGCTCGAAAAGCGTCGAGCGCGGACCAGATGGTGGCCGACGCCGATCAGTCGGCGTCCGACGCCGACCAGGTGTCCTCCGACACCGACCAGACGGCGTCGGATCGGGACCAGACCGACTCGGCCCGCGATCAGCGGGCATCGGACCTGGACCAGGCGACCGCCGACAGGGACCGCGCGGCCCATCACGATCTGTCTCCAGACGACCGGAAGGCATACGAGAGCGCTCGGCAGAATCGAAAGGGTGCGTCAGTCGAGCGCCTCGGCAACCGGTTCCGCCGCCAGGCGACGGCGCGCGACCGGGACGAGGCGGCGAACGACCGGGATCGGATGGCTGAGATCCGCGACGAGGGAGGTCGGGGTCGGGACGCGCACGCCGCCGACCTGGCGGTACCTTCGAGTGAGCGCGAGGCACACCTGCTGCGCGAGCTCGAAGAGCTTCGCGCCGAAGCCACTGCGGATCGAGTCCGGGCGGCGGAAGATCGCGCTCGTGCCGCCTCCGACCGGGGCAAGGCGGCCCGCGAACGGGCCCGGCTCGAAGCGGAGCTGCAGGCCGCCCACCTGGACGAACTCACCGGCGCCTATCGGCGCGAGATGGGTCGCCTGACCCTCTCCCTTGAGATCGACCGGGCGCGACGGGCTGACGGCCGGTTCGTAGTTGCGTTCGTCGACGTCGACAAGCTCAAGACGGTGAACGATCGCGACGGCCACGCCGCTGGCGATCGGGTACTGCAATCCGTGGTTCGTGCGATGCGGACGCGGCTGCGGTCGTTCGACCCGATCATCCGCTACGGCGGCGACGAGTTCGTCTGTGGCCTGGGTGGCACGGACCTCGCCGAAGCGGGGCGGCGGTTCGGGGCGATCGGCGTCGCGATCGAAGCGGACGCCGGGGTCGGGATCAGCGTCGGGCTCGCGGAGCTCGAACCGGGCGACACGGCAGATGGGCTGACCGAGCGCGCCGATGCGGCGATGCTCGAGGTCAGGGCAGCGCGTCGCTCCAGTCCGTAGAACCGCCACACGCTGCAGCGGGCAACGAACGGTCTATGTCTTGGGTTGCTGCCGGAGGAAACGCGACGACCGGCGCGTGGACCCCAGAAAGGTTGGCAGCCGAGCCCTGAGGGCGGGGCTCGGCCGCTCAACCTATGAGGCGGGGCGTCGATCCATCCCCCAGGACGGGTAGCCCTCGCCGGAGTTGTCGAAATCGCGCGAAGCTGGCTGCTCGCCAGTCCACGGCGAATGTCCGCCTTCCCACGGGCCTGTCATGACGAGTCGTCATCCCAGGCGCGTCATCGACCAGACGGGCGATGGCGCGAGTTGCCGCGCGTGGTGGTGCTCACACCTTGATGACACCGACGAGGAACAGGATCACCAGGACGATGACGATGACGCCGACGACTCCGACGCCGCCACTCCTCGAGTTCATCGTTGCCTCCCGATCAGATGCGAACGGGCAAGACACCACCGGCGCAGGAGCGGGCGGGCATGCCGTGTCTGCGAGTCTGTCGACGGGGTCCGCCGGTGTCATGACGGTCCGTCACGCGGGCGAGCGGTCCGCGAACCTCAGGCTGCAGCGGCCGGCGCCTCGCCTGCCCTCGCGTTCAGCGGCTGGGATTCTCTCCCGGGCTCGGTGCCCCGTCCCAGCCGCGGTTCGAGAAGGTCGGGATGAAGCGATAGCCCTGGCCGGGCACCGTGGCGATGAAGCGCGGGTGGCGGTAGTCGTTCTGGAGCTTGATGCGCAGGCTCCGCACGTGGCGATCGACGATGTTGCTCTCGGCCACGAAGTCTGTGCCCCAGATCGCGTCGAGGATCTCGTCGCGGGTGACGACCCGGCCGGCGCGGCTGGCCAGCAGGTAGAGCAGGCTCTGCTCGATGCCGGAGAGGTGGATCACCGAGTCACCGGCGCGAACCTCGCGGCTGACGATGTCGATCTCGATCTCGCCGAGCCGGATCACCGGGATGAGCGGCCGATCCGTTCCGAACGCCCGGCGGGTGATCACGATCGAGCGGGCGAGCAGCTCCTCGGGCGAGAAGGGCACGGTCAGGATGTCGTCGACCCCGAGATCGAACGCCCGCAGCTTGGTTTTGAGATCGCCGCGTCGGGTCAGGCCGAGGACCGGCGTGGCGCCGCGCGACAGGTTGTCCGAGGCGCCCAGGCGGCCCAGCAGCGCCGTGCTGTCGTCGTGGTCCATGTCGACGATGGTCATGTGTGGATGCCACGCACCTAGGATCGCCTCCGCCTCGGCCAGGCTCGACGCGGCGCGGACCACGAACAGGCCGTGGTTGAGGGTCAGCTCGATCAGGTCGACGACCAGCGGGCGGTCGTGCAGCACCAGAGCGCGACGCGCCCCATCCGGCGGCGCTTCAACCTGGCTGACCGATTCCCCCGTGTGCATGAGGCTCATCGCCTTGTCACCTCCACACACCAGACGCACCGTCACCTCAAAGGTGGATCGATACCGATTCTACAACTCGAACGGCTGGATTCTGGATGTCGGCTGGGAAAGTGGGGCGTTCGGTCAAGCGAGCCGCTTCGGGCCGAGCCAGCGGTCCCGGCTGTCAGCGACCGCAGCGACCCAAGGTGTTACGAGGGCGAGGCGCGTAGGAATCGAGCAGCACGAAGCCATTGCATACTGACGTCCGGGAGACCCGTTATCACCTGTCCCACTCGGGAAGCGGTGATGTGGTGGGCGACACTGGACTCGAACCAGTGACCTCTTGCATGTCAAGCAAGTGCTCTAACCAGCTGAGCTAGCCGCCCGAGTCGCCGGTCCCCCGCTCCGTAGGCCGCGGTTCCGTTGGCTCGCGGGTGTTCCAGGTCCGCGCCAGAGCCGTGGCCGCAGGATCGAGGAGCCAGCGGCGAGCGGCATCATACCCCGAGGCGCCTCAGAGCGACAACGCACCCCTCTAGGACCCCGCGACCACCGTCCCAGGCGAGGCGAGGACGTCACTCGAGGCACACCCCGCGAGGGATCCGCTACAGCCACCGATCGTCAGGACGAGCGGGCCTGTCGAAGCCGATACGCGAGCGCTGAGCGCGAGCCCTTCGATCGTCACCGGCTCGATATTGAGGGTGTCCGAATCGACGATCTGGACGGTGAGGACATTGCTCCGGGTCAGGGTGGCGGTCACGCCGAGCGAACCGGGCGCTGCGAGCGTCGGCGTCCCCCTGAAGGACACGGCATCGAGCGTTCCGGCGCTGTCGGTCAGGACCAGCTCGAACGCGCCGGGCCCCCGCGGGATCGCATCGTTCTCGAGCTCGGTGAAGCGAATGACGAGATCGTCCGCCGAAGTCGTCCCCTGGCGGAACTCGCCGACTCCCATCACCTCGATCGGCGCGAGCGCCACGGGCACACGCGTCGGCGGGGGTGGCGTCGGGGCCGGGCTGCAGGCGGCGACCAGAGCGACGCTCGCGACCCCAATCACGGCCGGGAGACCGAGCGGCCGGAACACCAGGCCGAACGTCATGAGAAGTCGGGCAGCGCCGCTTCGAGCAGCCTGGCCAGCGACGCGGCGAACGTGGCCGTGAGGTGGTGATCGTCACGCTGCACGATCGTGTCGCCGATCACGGCCTGGCACGGGTCGCCCGGGCAGATGGCGTCCGAGAGGTCGACCAACGTGGCGTTGGCGGCCTCCGCCGCGGCCCGCTCGCGGACGAGCTTCTGGCGACCGAAGGCCTCGATTCGCGACGTCGCACAGCGGGTGATATCGGCGGCGTGCTGGGACAGGCAGACCGGGACGTCCACGCGGGACGCCGGCGTGTCACCGATGATCGCGATTGCGCCGGGGATCTGGTTGAGGAGGCGCGCCATCGCCTGGCCCTGGCGGGTCAGATCCGAGTCCGCCTTGATCGAGGTCGGAAGCCAACGATCGGAGGAGACGATCGTCAGGTCAGGCTTCGCCGCGATGAGGCGCTCGACGACCAGGGGCCGCCAGGCCTCGCATTCGGTGTACTGGCGCTTGAGGATCGGCGAGTAGATCGGCAGGTCGACGAAGACGCACGACGCCTTGGTGAAGGTGAGCAACCGCCACCCGTGCGATCTGGCGATCGCCTCCACGGCCGGGAACCAGTGCGCGGCGTGCGAATCGCCGACGAGTGCGACGGTGAAGGTGCCGTTCCGGTTGCCGTACACGCACTCCGGCGGCTTGCTGCCGCGCAGGCTCATGAAGCACCCGTCGGCGATGATCCGTTCCTTGTCCGATCGGGCCTCGGCGAGCGTCGGTCGAAGCGTGGCGGGCAGCGGCCATGGGTTGGGGACATCCGTGGGCACCGCGGTGGGCACGGGTGTCGGCGTTGGCGTTGGTGCGGGTGTCTCTGTCGGTTCGACGGTCGGCGCGGAAGACGGTTCCAGGCTTGGCAACTCGGTCGGCGCGGCGGAGGGCGCGGTCTCGGCGTCCGCTGACGCGCTGGGGTCCGCCACCGCCACGACGGCCGGCGATTCCGTCGGGACGACGGTCCCCGCGGGCCCGGAGCTGACGGCCACGACGCGTCCGAGGCTGTAGTCACCGATCCCCATGGCCAGGACCGCGACCGCCACGGCCGTGGTCGCGGCGCTGGCCAGGACGAGCCTCGGCCGACGGGTCCACAGCCGGCCCCGCCGGAAGGGTTCCTCGATGAGGCGCCAACTGGCCGCCGCCACGACGACCGAGACGATGCCGAGCGCGAGAGCCAATCCCAGCGGCAGGCTTTCGCCGGTCGCGAGCACCGGGAGGACCAGGATCGGCCAGTGCCAGAGGTAGAGCGAGTAGGAGATCCGGCCGATGAAGCGCGTCGGGTCCCTGGTCAGGAGCCAGGTCAGCGGACCGCCCGCTCCCCCACCGACGATCAGGGCCGCGGCGCCGAGCGTCGGCAGCAGCGCCGCGCTGCCTGGGTACGGCGTCGCCGAATCGATCGTCACGACACCGGCGCCGATCAGCGCGACCCCGAGCCAGCCGACCGGGACCAGGCCGAGGCGCGGCAGGCGCGCCAGCCAGCCGGCCGCGACCGCCAGCAGCCCGCCCAGGGCCAGCTCCCAGAGGCGGCTCGGCAGCGAATAGAAGGCCCATGGTGCAAACGCGTCGGTGAGCCACAGCGCGAAGCCGAAGGAGCCGACGGTGAGCGTCCCGATCGCGACGGCAATCCACAGCCGGGTCCGGAAGACCCGGAATGCGATGATCAGCAGGGCCGGCCAGACCAGGTAGAACTGCTCCTCGACCCCGAGCGACCAGAGGTGCCGGAAGGGTGACGGGTCGGTCGCCGCAAAGTAGTCCGCGGATTCGAGCGCGAAGCGCATGTTCCCGAGCGAAAGCGCGGCCGCCGCCCCGTCCTGGGCGATCCCGGGCATCTGCAGCGGCGCAAGGACGAGCGCGGCCACGACCGTCGTTGCCGCGATGGTGGCGAGCACGGCGGGGAGGATCCGGCGCATGCGCCGCGAATAGAAGTGGCGCAGGTCGATCCGACCGGCGGTCTCGTGCTCGCGCAGCAGGATCCCCGTGATCAGGAAGCCGGAGATAACGAAGAAGACGTCGACGCCAACGAACCCGCCGCTCATCCCGGGCAGGCCGAGGTGGAACCAGAGGACAGCCAGCACCGCGACCGCGCGCAGGCCCTCTACGTGTGGAAGGAACTCGTGGTCGCGCTGGCGCTGCGGGAGTGGGTCGGGATTGGAGATCGGACGTCCTCGCGGAGCAGCCGCAGGGCAGGACACGCTTCGTTCATCTGCGGCCGGCGGGATGAAGCCTGGCTTGGCGGAATGAGACGGATCTGGCGATCGACGCGTGATGCCTCGGCGGGTTCTGACTCGGATGCGGCGCCATGACGGCGCTGTCCCGTGTCCACCCTACCGCACCTGTCGAGTCATGATCATCGGATGCAGGCGTCCGGCGACTACCAGCTCATCGACTTCGGCGGCGGTGCCCGACTCGAACGGTTCGGCGCCAGGCTGATCGATCGTCCTCACCCTGGCGCCCTTGGCGCGCGTCGGGATGCCGCCGCGTGGTCGGCGGCCGACCTGCGGTTCGACCGCGACCGCGGCTGGACCGGACCCGCGGCGTCCGACGGTCCCTGGCCGATCGACGTCGACGGGCTCTCGTTCGAGCTCAGGCCGACCGATGCCGGCCAGCTGGGCCTCTTCCCCGAACACCTCGCGATGGTTCCCTGGCTTCGCGATCACATCGCGGCGCGCGGGAACGAACAGGCGGTACAGGGCGCTCCGATTCCGCCCACTGTCCTCCACCTCTTCGCGTACACCGGGCTCGCGACACTGGCGCTGGCCGATGCGGGAGCAGCGGTGACCCACGTGGACAGCGCACGTCCCACCGTGGCCTGGGCGCGCCGCAACGCCGACCTGTCCTCGCTGGCTGACCGGCCCATCCGCTGGATCGTGGACGATGCCCTGGATTTCGCGGAACGCGAGGTTCGGCGGGAGCGACGATACGACGGCATCGTCCTGGACCCGCCGAGTTACGGTCACGGGCCCGCCGGACAGCCCTGGCGGCTCGCGGAGCATCTCGACACCCTTCTCGAGACGAGCGAGGCGCTGCTTCGACGTGACGCGTTCGTCCTGCTGACCGCGCACACCCCCGGCTTCGATGGCGACCGGCTGGCCGCGCTGCTCTCCCTGGGCCGGGCGCGGCCGGCGTCCGGCATCGAACGCGGCGAGCTGTTCGTCGAGTGCGCCGATGGTCGTCGACTCGAGCTCGGGGCCTTCGCTCGCTGGCCCGGCGGGGCATCATGAGCCCGATGCCCTCCCCCACTCGCCCGATCCTCACCAGCCTGGCCAACCCGCGGATCAAGGCGGCGCTGGCACTGCGCGACCGGCGTGCCCGCGACCGAACCGGACGGACCCTGGTCGACGGTGCCCGCGAGGTCCGCCGAGCCATCGATGCGGGTGCCGTCGTCGAGGAGGCGTTCATCTGCGAGCCGCTGCTCGCCGGTGCCGACGCGCGGGCCGCCCTGGACCGGCTCCAGGCGGACGCCACCACGATCGAGTCGGTCGGCGAGAGCGTCTTCGCCAGGCTCGCCTTCGGTGACCGCGCCGAGGGGATCGTGGCCGTCGTGCGCATCCCGTCGCTCGACCTGGCCGAGCTCGTCCTGCCCACCGATCCGCTCGTGGTCGTGATCGAGGGCGTCGAGAAGCCCGGCAACGTCGGTGCGGTCCTGCGAACGGTGGACGGAGCCGGGGCCGATGCGCTGATCGCAGCCGACGCCCGGACCGACCTCTTCAACCCGAACACCATCCGGGCGAGTGCCGGGACGGTCTTCAGCGTTCCGCTTGCCGCGGCCTCGACGGCAGAGGTGCTGCCGTGGCTGCGCGAGCAGGATCTGCGGATCGTCACCGCGCGGGTCGATGCCGAGCGGGTGTACACCGACGCCGATCTGACGGGTCCCCTCGCGATCGCCCTCGGCGCCGAGGCCGAGGGCCTCTCGGTGCCGTGGGCGGGTCCGGGCTTCGAGGTCGTCCGGCTGCCAATGCTCGGCGTCGCGGACAGCCTCAACATCTCGGTCTGCGCGGCAATCCTGCTCTACGAGGCGCGCCGCCAGCGTGGGCCGTCGGCCCGGACGTTGTAACGTCGGATGCGCCTCGGCGACCATCCGGCGACCCACTCCCACGAACCTGATGGTGATCCATGGACACATTCGATTTCGTGATCATCGGCGCCGGTCCGGCCGGCGAAGCCGCCGCCTACAAGGCGCGCGAGCGCGGCGCGTCGGTCGCCGTGATCGACCGGCTCTGGTTCGGTGGCAGCTGTCCGCACATCGGCTGCCTGCCCTCCAAGTCGTTGCTAAACGGTGCGGCCCGGCACGCGGCCAACCCGCGAACGTATGACTGGGCGGCCGCGTCGGCGCAGCGGGACTACATGGTCAACCGGCCGGCAGACGCGGAGGAACCCGACGACGGCGGCCACGTCCGCGGCCTGCAGGGCGCCGGCGCGGTGGCCTACCGCGGCACCGCCGAGATCGTCGACCGTGGACGCGTGACCGTACGGCACGACGGCACGACGCACGAGCTCGCGGCCCGCAACGTCGTCGTCGCCGTGGGTTCGACGTCCAGGCAGCCGCCGATCGAGGGTATCGCCGACGTCCCGACGTGGACGAACCGTGAGGCGACGCTGACCCGGGAGTTGCCGCGGAGCCTGGTGGTCCTCGGCGGCGGCCCGACCGGTTGCGAGCTCGCCCAGGTCTACGTCCGGTTCGGCGTCCCGACCACCATCGTCCAGTCCGGGCCGCGCCTCGCCCCGACCGACCACCCGCGCAATTCCGAAGCCGTCCGGACCGCGCTCGAACGCGACGGGGTGAACGTGCGCACCGGCGTACGGGCGCTCCGCGCGAGAGCCGGAGCGGGAACGGGCGGCGCGCACGTGATCGAGCTCGACGACGGCTCTTCCGTCGAGGGGCACGCCATCCTTCTCGCGGTGGGTCGCTCGTTCCCGATCGAGGACCTCGGCCTGGAACACTACGGGATCGACACGAGTGGGCGGACACCGTTCCCGCGCGACGGCCGCCTGCGGATCGCCGACGGGCTGTGGGTCATCGGCGACCCGGCAGGACCGGAACTGCACACCCACCAGGGCCACTACCAGGGAGAGCTGGCCGTTCGAATGGCCCTCGGTGAGGACATCGAGCCCGACTACCGGGCGCTGCCACGGGCCACCTACACCGATCCCGAGGCGTCATCGGTGGGGATGAGCCTCGACCAGGCGCGGGACGCGGGCTTCGATGCCTTCGAACTGGTCGCCGACTTCGCGACGAGCTCGAAGGGCTACGCGGTCCAGGCCAGATTTGGCCACGTCACGATCGTCGTCGATCGGGCGACGCGGGAGCTTGTCGGCGCGGCGATGGCCTGCCCGGACGCCTCCGCGGCCATCCACGAATGTGTGCTGGCGATCAGGGCCCACGTGACGATCGACGTCCTGGCCGAGACGATCCACGCCTTCCCGTCGACGTCGCGGATCTTCAACGGGCTGTTCGCCGACGCTCGCCGGGAGCTCGAACGCGCCTAGGCCGTGTCGCGCGGCCCAGACCGCGTCGGCACAGACCGGCCGCGCAGGATCGCGTGCGCGACCGAGCGGCGGGATGCTCGTCAGGCCTCGAACACGACCCGGCCATCGACGATCACGAGCGTCGGGCGAGCCGTCGCCAGTGCACCGCCGGGCTCGACCGGCTCACGGATCGCGGCGGCCGGGATCACCGCGAGATCGGCGCGCTGGCCAACGGTCAACCGGCCGCGATCGGGTTCCCGGGCCGCGACGGCCGGATCGATGCACGCGGCCCGGAGCGCCCGCTCGAGCGAGATCGACTCGTGCGGGCCAAACGGTGGCGTCCCCGCAGGCCAGCGCGGGTCCTCGCGCCGGACGGCCAGGGCGATCCCGGGCCACGGATCGAATGACTCCACCGGTGCATCGGTTCCGAACGGCATGACGGCACCGGTGGCGGCGATCGACGCCCAGGTGTAGCCGTACTTCTCGGCTCGATCGCCCCACAGCTTGCGGGCCTGCGCGGCATCGGTCCCGAGGTGGACAGGCTGGACGCTGGCGGCGATGGCGGCCGCCACGAAGCTTGCGCGATCGGCCGGATCGAGCAGCTGCACGTGCTCCAGCCGCGGCATCAGCGGAACGCGCGGCGCGGTCGGAGCCAGCGCCTCGAGCGCGGCACGGACGGCGGCATCGCCGATGGCGTGGATCTGGGTGGCGATCCCGGCCGCCGCGGCGCGCTCGGCCAGCCCGGCCAGTTGTTCGGGCTCGGTGATCCAGACGCCGTGTCGTCGCTCCGGCGCGAGCGGCCGGTCGGGCTCCACCTCGATCTCCTCGATCAGCGCCGCTGTCCGCGAACCGAGGGAACCGTCGGCGAAACACTTGAGCCAGCCAACACGCGCTCGAACGTCCGGGGCGTCGCCGAGGGGCGCGCCGCTGCGCACTCCTCGTTCGATGGCCGTTGCCAGGGCGTCGTCGCGCATGGAGACGTGGGCGCGGACCGGCAGCCGAGCCGTCTCCGACAGGTGGGCGTAGGCCGGGAACGACCAGTCCATTCCCGGTTCGGGGACCAGGCCACCGGGATCGTGGACGGCGACGACGCCGAGCGCCAGGAGCTCGAGGGCGACGGCCGCCAGACCTACCTCCAGATCGGCCACCGAGACGGCGGGGACATGGACCGACACGAGCCGCGCCGCAGCCTCGAACAGGACCCCGTCGGGCTCGTCGTCGGCGGCACGCCCGATCACGCCCCCCGTGGGATCGGGCGTAGAACGGTCGACGCCGCACGCCGTGAGCGCCGCGCGGCTGGCCAGCAGCGCATGGTGGTCGTGGGCCCACAGGGCGCAACGTCGCCCGGGGGCCACCGTCTCGAGGTCCGCGGCCGTCGGCCATCGCCCCCAGCGATCGGGGTCCCAGCCATGACCCTCGAGCCAGGCATCCGGGTCGCCCAGCCGCGAATGCGCGGCGCGGACCAGGGCGAGCCCCTCCGCGAGGGTTCGCGCGGAATTGAGATCGACCTGGCGCGCCGCCACCGCGCACTGGGCGAGGTGCAGGTGCGCGTCGGTCAGACCCGGAATCGCCACCTCGTCCGGTTCGAGCTCGATCCGCTCGGTGTGCGGGTCGGCCCTGGTCTCGAGCTCGACCTCCGTCCCGGCGAAGGCGACACGCCCGCCGCGGATCCCGACGGCCTCGACCCAGGCGAACCCGGCCGCGCCGGCGAGCGTGGCGATCCGACCGGTGACCAGAGCGTCGAGCGGCACGGGCTCAGCCGGGCGGGTCGGCGAGCAGCGCGATCAGGCCGGCTCGGTCGAGCCCGGCGCCCAGGCCGAGTGCCAGCGCAACGCGCGCCTTGAGCGCGCAGAGGTGCCCGACCGGCAGCGCGCCGGCTCGAAGCCAGGTGGCGCCGCCGCCCGGAAAGGCGTATCCGGCGGTCGCCCGACCGCCCGGACAGCGGGACGCTAGCGCGACCGGGATGCCGGCGGCCATCGCCCGCTCCGCGGCGGCGAGCAGCGACGGGTCGGTGTTCCCGGATCCCGCGGCCGCGACCACGATCCCATCGGCGCCGGCCGCCACGGCCGCGTCGAGCAGCACGGCATCGGCCGCCACCGTCGCGGTGACCAGGTAGACGCGTTCCGCAGCTCGGTCTGTCAGGACGTGGCGGCGCGGCCCGCGCGACCGAACCAGCTCGACACCCGTGGGGCCGACGCGGGCCAGCGATCCACCGTTGGGGCTGCGGAAGGTGTCCAGGGCCGTCGCGTGCGACTTCTGGACGTCGTCCGCGGCCTCGATCGTGCCGGCCAGAGAGACCATCACGCCGGCGTCGCGCAGCGCCGGTGCCGCGGCCCCGCGGACCGCGCCGCGCAGGTTGTCCGGACCGTCGAACCCGGGCATGTCGGAGGACAACATCGCGCCCGTGACGACGACCGGCTTTGGGCCGTCCAGCAGGAGATCCCAGCAGAAGCTTGTCTCCTCGATCGTGTCCGTTCCCTGGACGAGCACCGCGCCGTCGATCTCCGGATCCGCCAGCAGGTTGCGCAGCAATGCACCGAGCTCGAGCAGCTGCGGGAAGGTGAGATGGCTGGCGGCGAGGCGGCCCCGGTCGAAGGCGACCACGTCGGCGATCGATTCCAGCCCGGGGGTCCGAGCGAGGATCGCTGCGCCGTCGAGTACCGGCACGTTGCCACCGGCGATCGGATCGAAGACCGTGCTGATCGTCCCACCGGTGAAGACCACGGCGACTCGGGGCATGACGGTCAGTCCCGGTCGGTCGGGTCGGCCGGGCCGGCGCGCTCGAGGCCGGTTGGTTCGACGCCCGTCGGTGTACCGGGCGTCACGATCGGCTCCCGGGTCGTGGCTTCGCCAACATCGGCGCCGTCGCTCCAGGTGGGGCGATCGGCCCCGAGGGCCGCCGCAATCGGATCGACGGCCCGCGGATCGGCCGCCGGCCGGGAGTCGGAGGCGAGCAGCGGGCCGCGCGTCAACACCGACGCCAGGCCGGCAGCCAGCACGCTGAGTGCCACCACGAGGATGACGGTCGTGGTTCCGATCAGGTCGGAGATCGGACCCACGATGATGATCGGGAGAAAGCTCGCGACGGACACCAGCATGTTCAGCACCCCGAACACGCGACCCCGGACGTCGGCCGGCAGGTCCTCCTGCAGCTGCGTCTGCGACGGGATGGCCACCAGCCCATAGGCGATCCCAGCGAAGAACGCGATCACGACCACGATCGCCAGCAGGGATGTCACCGCGGTCAGATCGAGGCCGCCGGGGGAGCCCGCCCCCTGGACCAGGCGGCTGATCGGCCCCGCGACGGAGAGCGCGGCGAGCAGTGCGCCGAGGGCGATCAACCCTCCCTCGATCACCCGGCGTCGCGGCAGGTACCGGCCGTACGCGTTGAGCAGCAGGATCCCGGTCACGATCCCGAACCCGAGCGGCAGGACAACGACGGCAAAGTCCTTGGCATCGAGTCCGAGGGCCGACTGGGCAAAGTCCGGTCCCAGCACACCCAGGACCCCGACGAGCGAGGCCGCGATCCCGAGATAGAGCAGCGACCAGCTGATCGCGCGGTTCGAGCGGATGAACGCGAGCCCCTCGCGCAGCTGGGCGAACGTGGACCCGACCGCCCGCTCGGCTTCGCCGACGGCCAGCCGCCCGACGCGAACGTGATCGCTCGGCGGCGGGGACGACGGCAGCGTGAAGCAGAAGGCCGCGGCCAGGAAGTACAGGCCCGCCACCACCAGGATCACCGCTTCGGGGCTGGCCAGGTTGACGACCAGTGGACCGAGCAGCGCAAACCCGAGGGCAAACGCGGCATTGAGGGTCAGCGTGAAGATGCCGTTGGCCGCGAGCAGCTGCTTTCGAGGGACGAGGATCGGGATCATGGCGGCTTCCGCCGGAGCGAAGAAGACCGTGATCGTCGATATGGTCACGTTCAGGAGGAGGATCAGGGCGAAGTTGGTGCCGACGAGGAAGAGCGCGATGAACGCCGCGCCGCGCAGGACATTGGTGGCGATCAGGATGAGCCGGCGGTCGATCCGATCGACATAGACACCGGCCACGGCCGAGAACAGGACGGCCGGGACCAGGAAGCTCAGGATCAACAGGCTGACCGCGGTGTTCGACCGGGTCGAGCTGACCACGATGACGGTCAGCCCGTAGAGCACCATGTTGCCGCCGATCTGGGTCGCCGCCTGCGACAGCCAGAGCCGGAGAAACGCCGCATTGCGAAAGACGGCGACGGCCCCTTCAGCGGGTCCGGGGGTGGTCCCGGCCACCGTCACGGGTCTTCCCGGGACGGATGCTCGACCGCCGCGGTCACGGCCGGATCACCGCGGGCGATGAATTCCACCAACCGCTGCTCCAGGCGCCGTCGCTCGACCAGGACGTGCCGGCCGCACGTCCGGCAGCGCAGCCCGATATCGGCACCGAGCCGATCGACGAGCCAGGCGTCGCCCCCGCAGGGATGGCGCCGCTGCAGGCGAACCACGTCACCGAGGAGCAGAGCGAGAACCGGAATGTCTGGCATCGGGCGGGGGTCACGGTATCAAAGGCGCGGGCGGCCGTGGGCTGGGACGAGCGAGCGAGTGGTCGCCGGCAGCTCGATCCGATCGACCGGCGTCACCGTCACGAAGACCTCGGGCTCCGTCGCGGCGAGCTGGGCGATCACGCCACCCGAGCGGGTCAGCGACCCCGTCAGCTTGTCCGGGGCGCCGATAGCGGAGAGCTCGAACACGCCGCCGAGCCGGGCACCGGCGATCGACGCGGCCCCCGGGGCGCCCGTCACGACGACACCGTTGACGATCCGGACGTCCCCGACGCCGATCGCCTCGGCGCCCGCGTTGCGCAGCTCGTTGATCAGCTCTTCCACCCCGGATCCATCGATCGGACCACTGATCGAGATTGTCACCCCGGGTCCGCCAACCGGGTCAAGCCCGGTATAGGCTCGAACGCGGCGGAGATCGGCGCGCAGCTCGTCCATCGATTCCTCGCCACGCGAACGGTTCTGGTTGAGCGCCGCCAATTCGTCCTCGAGCGTCGAGACCTCGCGACGCAGCTGGTCGTTCCGGGCGTTGAGGTTCGCGACGAGCACGGTCAGATCCTGCGACGAGAGCTGGGCGAACCCGGCGTTGCCGGCCTGGGCCCGGACCTGGACGACGACGAGCACACCGAGCAGCAGTGCGACGGCGGCGATGGTCAGCTGGTTCCGCGGCCGATGCATGACTAGCCGCCCGACCCGACGCCTTCGTCCCCGGCCGGGACCGCCGCCGGCGAGGCGAGAGGGCGTGAGTAGCGCAACGTGACCGTGCCGGCGAAGGCCGGCATGTCCACCGATTCGGGCTCGGCGAACGAGAGCCGGATCCCGTACGCCTCGGCGCGAGCGCGCACGAAGTCGATGAACCCGGGCGAGCGGCTCAGGCGGTCGTAGAGGTCGTCCGGACCGATGGCGGTCACCTGGTAGGGCGGTGCGAGATACGCGGAGTTGACCAGCAGCGACGCGCCGATGTCGATGATCGCGGTGGTCGGCGTGACCCGCTCGGCGTTGACCGCGATCGCTTCCGCCCCGGCGATCCACAGTTCCTCGACCACGGTTCGGATGTCGTGCGACCCGACGAGGTAGTCGACAGCGCTCGCGCCCGGTGGGACGGGTGCCTGCGAATCGTCGAGCTGGAGGACGATGCCCGTCCCGGTCAGCGGGATGAGCCCGGCCGCGATGCGTGCCTTCTCCAGCTCGGCGTTGAGCTGACGGACCAGGACGGCGGAGCCGGTGCTCAGCCCTTCGACGCCCTGGATGCCTTCGCGCAGCTCCAGGATCCTGTTCTTGAGCGCATTCTGCTGCGCCTGGAGCTCCGTGGCGGTCTCGAGCAGCGGCGCGCGCTCCTGCGTCGTGTAGCGGACCCGCGGGCCCTCGGCGCCCAGCTGCGCGGCGACGAGGAAGCCGACCGCCAGCAGGGCCGCCCCCAGCGTGACCTGCCAGCTCGGAATGCGCCGGAGCCACGCAAGGATCATCCGGCAGCCCCCGGACTGGCTCGGCGTCGGCGCACCACGAGCACCCCGACGATCCCGGCAAGAACGAGTCCGACAAGCAACACGACGACGACGGGATCGCCGGAGTCGGTTGTGGCGGTGCCGCTGTCCGGCGAAGCGCCCGGGCTCGCCGCCGCGCCGCCCGACGCCGCCGGTAGGGCACTGCTGCCGGGCGCCCCCAGCCAGTCCGACGGGACCGGTCCGGGCGGCGCGGGTTGCGGGCCGTACTTCGTGGGAGGTGCGGCGCCGAGGTCATCGAGCCATGCCGCTCCAAACGCCGACATGTCCAGGCCGAGTGCCGCGGTGAAGGCTTCGTCGTCGGTCAACCCATCCGCGTACGAACGGATCAACGAGACGAGCGCTTCCTCGTCGTGTGCCCGGATCAGGTAGTCGACCGCCGACACGCTCTCCGCGTAGGCCAGGGAGAAGCGGTCGAAGCTGGTCGGGAACTGGCCCGTCAGTCCGTCAAGCGGGATCAACGTGCCTTCGGCCGCCGAGCGTTCCACCGCTCGCCGGTCCGACGCGTCGTATCCCTGGCTGATGTGGACCGCGAGGCCCTCGTTGAGCCAGCGCGGCGGGAAGTGGTAGGGATTGCTGGCCGCCGTATCGAACACGAGGTGCGTCAACTCGTGCGGGATGACGATGCCCACCCACGAGTCGTTGATTTCGCTGGGCGAGATGAGCGCGAACATGGTCCGGATCTCGGCATTGGCCTGGCCTCCGACGTTCTCGCGAGTCCCGGGCCCGAGCGCCTCGTAGAAGGCCTGCTGGTCAGCGTAGACGAAGAAGTCGACAGGGTCCGACTCGGTGACCTCGAGCAACTCCGTCGCCTCCCGCACGGCGTCCTCGCCGATGTCGAGCGCGCGGGCGCCAAAGGCATCGCTACCCTCATACCAATGGACTCGGACGAGCTCGCCGGCCTCGGTCTTCCATTCGAACCGGTCGTCAGTGACGGTGACCCGGATCTCGGGACCCACCTCGACGTCAGTCGGGTCGTCCGCGCCGACGAGACGCCAGCGGGCGGTCAGCGGTGTGTTCGGGACGATGTGCCCGTCGGCGATCGGGTCCAGCGTGTGGGTCAGCGTCGTCGCCCCGGTTCTGGCCGGTGGCGGCACGAGGATGACGGTCTCCCCGGCCGCGCCGTCGGACCCCAGGAGAAGCTCGACGCGTCCGATCTCCCGGTCGGTGTCAACCGGCTGGCTGAAACTGACACCGGTCGTAAAGGAGGCCGTCGCCGTTGGCCTGCCGAACTCGGCCCACCCGGTCGCGGCGGCCACGGGCATGAGCGTGCCGACCGGCAGGACTGACGATGCCGCCAGGACGAACCCCGCAAGCGCCATCCGTGCCCAGCCGACGCCTCGACGCGTGCTCATTCCGCCCACGCCAACCCGGCCATCCTGACGATCCCAAGCCCGTTCTGGGTGGCACCGAGCAGATCCGTGCGCGACAAGGCCCAACCCGCGGTGTAGACGAGCGGCACCACGGGAACCTCGTCCTGGACGACCAGCTCGGCCCGGTCGTACGCGGCGGACGCGTCGTCAGGATCGATCGCCGAGCCGGCCTCGCCAATGGCGGCATCGAACGCGGCGGAAGTCCAGCGGCCGTAGTTGTTGGAGGCGCCAGTCTGCAGCAGGACGCCCAGGAAGTCGTTGCGTCCCGGGTAGTCCGCCACCCAGCCGAGGGTCCACATCTGGGGCGGCTCGGTCGCCAGGCGGTCGAAGTACCCGTCACCCATGATCTCCCACGTCAGGTCGATCTCGAGCTCGCGCTCGACCTCGGTGAGGATCGCCTCGTCGAAGCCACCGCCGAACGTCATCAGCGTCGTCTCCGGGAAGCCCTCGCCGCCCGGGTAGCCGGCGGCAGCAAGCAGCTCGCGCGCCTCGGTCGGGTCATGCTCGGGCAGGAAGTCCTGGTCGCTGCGTCCCGGGATGCCAGGCGGCACCATCGAGTTGGCGACCTCCACCGACCCGTCGGATCCAGCCAGCGCCGCGATGCGCCGCCAGTCGACCGCCTTCCCGAACGCCTGACGGACACGGATGTCATCGAAGGGCGGCCGCGTCGTGTCGAAGCCGTAGTACTGGACAGACAGCGAGCCCACTTCACGGAGCTGCGGTCCGAGGGTCTCGTCATAGGCGATCCACGTCGCATCGAACCCGCCGATCGGGGCGTAGTCGAGCTCTCCCGCTTCGAAGGCCGCGACCTCGCTCCGGCCGCCCAGATCTCCGACCAGCTCGATCGACCCGATGGCCGGGGTGCCTGCCCAGTAGCGTTCGTTGGCCGTCAGGAGCAGCCCTGATTCCGTCGATCCGGTGAGCCGGTATCCCCCACTGGCCACGAACCCATCGCCCGGTGCGAGGGCGGCCGGGTCCTGCCCGACACGGGGGGGGACCACCCCGAACGTGGGCCCGGCGACGATGTTCGGGAAGTCGGATGCGGGCCGGACCAGGTGGACGGTCAGCTCGCTGGCGGCATCGTCCGCACGCAGGCCGACGGACGCCGGATCGGGGTCCAGGCCGCGCAGGTAGGCGTCGGCTCCGTCGATGTCGAGGGCGAGCGAGGCGAGCGGCGACGGCTGCGACGGATCGATGGTCCGCAGCCAGCTGCGCACCACGTCCGACGCGCGCAACGGGCTGCCATCCGAGAACGCGAGGTCGGGGCGGAGCCGGAACGTGATCGTCCGGCCACCCTCGTCGAACCGCCATGATTCGGCGAGCGCGGGACGGAGCTGCAGGTCGGCATCAAAGGTTGTCAGGGACTCGAACAGCTGGGCGCTGATGGCCGCGCTCCCCGCATCGCCCAGCGCGGCGGGATCGAGCGAATCGGGGGTCCCCGCGAGGATCCTGACCGGACGGTCGTTCGTCGCGATGCTCGGGGGCACACACGACACCAGGGTCGCAAACAGGGCGAGGGTGGCGACCAGCCGGCGCATCGCCGGGAGTATACGGGCGCCAGCCCAAAGGCCCTTCGCGCGACCGTCGCGCGGCTGACCCCGCGCCCGGCGAAAACGGTCTAGGCGACGGCGCCGGCAAACCGCTGACCCCGCGCCCGGCGAAAACGGTCGAGGCGAAGGCGCCGGCGAAGGGAGGGAGCGAGCGCACTCCATGTGCGTGAGCGATCGAGCGCCGCCGGCAACGCACGCATCGGGCGTCCTCGCCGGGCGCGAAATGAGACCTCGCAGGTCCACACCGCCGGGGGAACGATGGACGGGCCGCGAGGCCTCTGCAGCGATAACGACGGACCGCGCGTTGCGTTAGGGGTCGGATGGCCGGTTCCGTCGATCCAACGGCCGGTCGCCGGTAGGATGGTCGTCCGCGATGACGCCTCGATGATGCTGCACCTCCGTAACACCATGTCCCGCCGGGTCGAGCCGGTCGAGCCGCTCGAGCCGGGCCGGGTCCGGATGTACACGTGCGGGCCGACGGTCTACCGGTTCGCGCACGTCGGCAACCTCCGCAGTTTCCTGCTGGCCGATCTGATCCGCCGGGTCCTCCTGTACCACGGACTCGAGGTGCTGCACGTCAAGAACGTGACCGACGTGGGCCACCTGCGCGACGAGGGCTTCGATCGCGGCCAGGATCCGATGCTCGTCCAGGCCGGGCTCGAATCGAAGACCGTGGCAGAGATCGCGGCGGCATACGAGGCCGCGTTCCACGCCGACGAGGCGGCCGTCAACATCCTGCCGGCGCACGTGTTCCCGCGGGCCACCGATCACATCGACGAGATGGTGCAGCTGGCCGAGTCGCTCGAGGACGCCGGCCATGCCTACGCCACGTCCGAGGGCAACGTCTACTACGCGGTGTCGACGTTCCCGGGGTACGGGCGCCTGTCCGGCAACACCCTGGGCGACCTCCGCGCCGGTCACCGCGGCGACGTCGAGCCTGACAAGCGCGACCCGGCCGACTTCGCGCTGTGGAAGCGGGCGGGTTCAGGTCGGGTCCTGAAGTGGCCGACGAGGCGCTGGGGGGACGGCTTCCCCGGCTGGCACCTCGAGTGCTCAGCCATGGCCACGCGTTACCTGGGGGCGCAGTTCGACATCCACACCGGAGGCATCGACAATGTCTTCCCGCACCACGAGGACGAGATCGCCCAGTCCGAGCCGATCGGTGGAGCGGTCCCGGCCCGGCTCTGGGTTCATGGCGAGTTCCTGCTCTCCGCCGGGCACAAGATGGCCAAGTCGGCGGGCAACTTCCAGCGGGTCACGGAGCTCGCCGAACAGGGCATCGACCCGCTCGCCTTCCGCTACCTGACGCTCACCTCGAAATACGGACGAAAGCTCGAGTACTCCGATCGATCGTTGGCCGCCGCTGCTGCGGCGCTGGAGTCGCTGCGGACCCGGTTGCTCGCCCTGGGCGAACCTCCCGCCGACGGCCCGTGGACCGCTCCGACGCCGCTGGAGGCGGGCAGCGCTGGACAGCGACCCGTTGGCATCGCGGAGGGCGCTGCCGGTCACGGCAACGGCGGAGGATACGAGCCCCACGATCGAGCAGGATCACCCGTGGCGCCGCTGTCTCCCGCCGGCCGCGGCCTGCACGACCGAATTGTCGCGGCGATCGACAACGACCTGGACATGCCCGGCGCGCTGGCGCTGGTTCGCGAGATGTTGCGGGCTGGGCTCCCCGCCGAAGAGCGACGCTGGCTGATCCTCGATGCCGATCAGGTCCTTGGGCTGGACCTCCACCGGGTCTGGGATGGGCGAGCCGACGATGCGACGGCGCGGGTTCCGGAGCGGATCGCCGCGCTCGTCGCGGAACGGACGGTCGCCCGCCGCGAACGAGACTACCTGCGGTCTGACGCGATCCGGGACGAGCTGACCAACCTCGGCTGGGAGGTGACGGACGAACCGGGCGGTTCCCGAGTCCAGCGACGGGCCGAGCCGCGATGAAGCATCGTGTCAGCCGGGCCGCATGAGCAGGTCCCGCCGCGCTCCGAACCGATCGATGATCCGGTAGAAGTTGCGCTTGCTCAGGCGATCCCGCTCCGCATCGGGCAGGCTCGCGTAGCCGCGGTGCTCATGGCGGACCACGGGCAACCCGTCGACTGCCACCGCTCGCCTCGGCGGTTGTCCTTCACCCTCGTCACGCAGGACCAGGCTCCACCAGATATCGAGGTTGCGGTAGAACGTGAACCGTTCGTCGAGTGGACCGCGCTCGGCGTAATCGGACCGGCGAAAGGCCAGGCAATACCCTTCGATCGCATCGACATCGCCCGCGGGCGCGTCCTCGAAGTGGCGGAGATCCTTCGACACGATCCCCCACCCACCCGCCACGGCAACGGTCGGGTCATCGAGGGCTCGGACTAGCGGCGTCACGAAGTCAGCCGTCGCTTCGACGCTCGTGTCGAGCAGGATCACGATCGGTCCCGTCGCTCGGCGAAGTCCGGCATTCAAGGCGGCGCCGTGGCCGAGGCGCTCGCTCGTCCAGACGATCTCCAGCGGCAGCGCGTCGGAAATGGCCGCTTCCAGGGCGTCAAGCGCGGCCTCTTGCTGAGTGGATGGACCGTCGGCCACAACGACGACCGACGCACCGGCTGGGGACGTGGCGCGCAGCGACGTGAGTGCGCGGTCCAGGTCCTCCGGCCAGTCCGTGCCGATGAGGATGACCGTGGCGAGACCCTCGGGTGCCTCCTCGAGCCGCGACGGGACGCTCCGGCTGGATCCGTGGCGGATCCGTCCTCCCTCAGCCACGTCGGGTGCCGCGACGGGCGAGAGCGCAAAGTCCGTGCCGTGGTCCACGATCTTCCAGCCAGCGGCTTCGATCGCTTCGCGGAGTCGGTCGGCCTCCGGCCAGTCACGTTCCTTTCGTGCCCTGGCCCGGTCATGAGCAGCGGCGAGGATGTCGTCGGGGATCCGCTGGCGAGTCACGATTGGCAGGATAGTCGGGGTACTCAGGCCGCGCCGCAACGAGGAAGCCCGCCGGCGGTGCCGGCGGGCCTCGGTGCTTCGGCGGGGATCCGGAGGTCAGTCCGCCGGATCCACCTTGATCCTGACGAACGTGTTGTCCTTGCCGACGCTCATGATCTCGAACCCGACACCCATGGAGAGGTCAACGGGGTTCTCGAGCGCGAGGTTGCCATCGGCCGGATTGCCGGTCCCCAGGACGATCCCGCCCAGGTCAAGGCCGTACAGGCCCGGGACCGGGTTGCCGTCGGGATCGACGATCCGCGTCGTATAGAGCTGGTGGTCGCGAGACGGGATCACGACCGAGGCATCAATGTCCCGGAAGAACAGGCCCCCGCCGCGAAACTCCAGGCCTGGGTACCAGCCCTGGCGGTCATTGAATGAACTGACACCCGGCAGCGCCGCAAAGTCCGTGCAGTACAGGTCATACGACAGGTCGGGTGACTCGAGGCATTCGGTAAAGGGATAGGTGGGTTGGGTCGTGAAACCCGCGTTGGACGACTGTGGCCGGGACGCGATGTTCTTGAGGGTCGTTGGATCCTGGGCGGCGGCCTCGCCCGTTCGGCGCAACGGGTCGAAGTGCGAGTCGACGAGCAGGAGCATGCCCTTCGAGCCGGTGCTCGGCAGGTCGAACACCGGGACGGTGACGTGGTTCACCGAGTACTGGATGTTGCGGTACCAGACGAGCATCGCCGGAGCGTTGTAGGCCACCCGCTGGACGGACCACTCCCCGGTATCGAAGCGCAGGTAGTCGCTGTCATAGGTGTACTTCAGGCCGAGGTCGAACCCGTCGAAGTTGCGCCACTCGGCAAGGTAGTAGTGGTTGTAGATGAAGGTGCCGTCGGCGATGATCCAGCCCGCGCCGGCGGTACCGGCAAAGGAGCCCGTCTGCGAGGTCCAGTCGTTCAGACCGGACTCAACGTCGTCACTCCAGACGACGTTGCCGTCTGCCGTGACCGACATGTCGTCGACAAACCAGCCGCGCTCGAGGAACGCAGCGTCGGTCGCGTGGCGAAGGCGGAATCCGATGGTGGTGCCGGCGTACGGCGTCAAGTCGACGTAGTCATTGCGCCAGCCGCCGCTGTCACCGGTCAGGCCGTTCTGCAGGCTCCCATAGTCCTGGAGACGGCCGTTCGGGTCGTCGTTGGTGGAGACGACGGCGCCTGTGCTGTCGAACACCACCTGCTGGGCCCATGTCGCCCCGCCGTCGGTTGAGATCTCGATGAAGCCGTAGTCCCACAGATCCTCGATGACGTAATCGTTCCAGAGCCAGAACCGGACGTCTGTACCGGCGGGCACGTCCAGCGTCCGCGCCAGCTTGACGTCGGCCCAGTCCTGATCGTTGTTCGAATACCACATGTTCGTGCCGCTCAGCGCGGTCGCGAGGTTGATCTCCTTGGGTGGCAGGTTGACGCGAATGCCGTCCTTGGTCCCCCTCGGGGTGTTGGACGTCTGTCCGAGCTGGACCGTGCGCCCTTGCGAGCCAACCGCGAAGGTCTGGGGATCCGCCCAGCCGAGGACGAACTTGTCCCAGATACCCATGTGCGCAGGGATGGACTGGAAGATCGGACCCGAGTGTGAACCTGTGCTCATCAGGTCCCAGAAGTCGACGTCCGACTCGCCGGTGCCGCTCGTGTCGTAGAGGTCCGGCAGACCCAGGTCGTGGCCGTATTCGTGTGCGAACACGCCGACGCCGGCATCCTCCGGCTGAGCGATGTAGTTGAAGACCTTCACGTCGGTGCCGGGGATGGTGTACCCGCCTACGGCGGGGTCGACGACGGAAGCGTGCGACCACACGGCGTAGACGCCCTGCGGACCTCCGCCACCCTCCTCGCCCGAGCCGGCGTGGACGATCACGAAGTGGTCGATGACCCCGTCCGGTTCGAAGAAGTTGCCGTCGCCATCGATGTCGCCCTGGTCCTCGATGTCGTAATCCGTCCAGGGGAAGCTCGGATCGGCAGCAGCGATGGCGTCGACCGCATCGACGATCATCTGGCTGACGTCGCGCGGGTTGTCGGGATGTCCGACCATGCTGGCCCGGCCAGCTTCGCAGCTGTCCGCGCCGTACCAGCCCTCGGAGTGCGGGAGCTGGACCCAGCCGGCGACGTCGCCGGCGATGGTGTAGGCGCCCTTCGACATCTCCTCGTACATGTTGCGCATCGTGTACCCGCTGATGTCGAAGCCTGGCTGGCCGTCGAGCCCGGTCAGGTCGGTGCGCACCCGATCGGTGATGCCTTCCGTCGTGTAGATCATGTCCCGGTAGTGGTCGGCATCGAAGTTCGGCACCCAGAACGTGTTGTTGTCGATGGTTTCGGGCGTGCCGTCCGTGCCGAAGTCGGCCGGGTCACCCAGCTCGTTGTGGAGCGGGCCATTGAGCAGCGTGCCGGCGGGCTCGGTAACGCAGTCGACCCCGGCTTCGCTGTTGATGTCGATGATCCGGTTGAAACCGGAGAAGTCGTCGTTGGCCTCCGGATTGAACTCAACGAGCACGGTCAGAAGCTGCGCCTGTTGCGTGCTCTTCGCCTGCTTGATCTGGCGAGGGTTCTGGCCGGTCCTGACCGCCTCGGCCTCGATCTGGCCGAGCTTCTCGGCGGCTCGCGGGAAGCCGCCAGAGTGCTTCTTGGACTGGACGGCCCACCAGGCCTGAAGGTCGGATGACGCATTGCCCGGGCTCGACGGCCGCTTGGCGGCCGGATCGAATGCCTCCTGTCCACCCGCGTCGAGGTCCGCCAGTGGCGCGACGAGGTTCCGGTAGTAGTCGTTGGCCGAGGCATTGACAGCGCCGCTCGTGGCGGCTCCTCGTGACAGATCCGACGTGACCGCGCCCGGGAATGTCATCGCGATCGCCAGGGCAGCGATCGATACGGGCACCAGTAACTTCCGCATGTAACTCCTCGCATCAGTTCCGATTCCGGGAGGAATCACAGGCGCCTCCCGGCGCCTGAAATCGGTGGCGCTCGATCCGGCGGATTGGACCGGGGAGCACCTCCGAGGAGCGGGTCAGGACGGGTGGGCACCTCCTGGAGCTTCGGGGCTTGCCGATCCCGGCTGCGCAGACTGGCGGCGCTCGGCCTCGGGCAAGACGTGGGGTGAGCGCACGATAGACCCCACAAAACGGACGCGCAACCGACCGGACCGCACGTGGTGCACGAGGTCAACACAACTACGCCATGACTCGATGGTGGTTGGCGGCTGCGACCCCTGGAGCAGGCCACCAGGACGCTAGGGCCGGGCAGGCGCGCGCGTCATCGCAGCGGCATGGATCGGAGTGATCGCCGGTTGCGGAACTCGTGGAAAGGGTCCGGTCGGCCGGGTTGTGGCGCGGTGCTCGATTTCCCAGCAGCTGACCATCCCACCTGCGCTAGCAGGGACCCGATGTCGTCTTGACGTTGTTGATGCGCTCGATCTCGTGCTTGATCAGCAGGCGATAGCGCGTGCACGTCGTGACCCCGCCCTCCGTGACCTCGTCCTCTCGCCACACGTTCTGGTCGATGAAGATGGGCCCGCCATTCTCGACGACCACCGTGCCGTGCTCCTTGGACGTGGATTCAACCGATGCGACGAGGTTGCCCTCCGCGTCGACCGTCGTCGTCAGAAACGACACGTCCATCTTCAGCTTGGTGGCTCCCGACTTCTGCTCTTTCGTTCGGATGTCGGTCTCGGTCTGGGAGCAGTAGGTGAACCCATCGACGGTAAAACAATCGGAGTTCGAGACGTGCGTCGTCGTCGGTGGGTCGGCGGACACCGGCGCGGCGACCGCCAGCGTGAGCGCCGACGCCAGCAGGACGGCGCGGATCGGGGCCTTCATTCTTCCTCTCCCTTGGGTCCCTGGATGGCCCGCTGGCTCCCCCGCGGAGCCTCGCGCAGCTTGATTGAGTGTGAAGTTTGGCACAGTCGAGGGGTGTGAAGGGTAGTCGGGAGCGCGCGAGCGTCAACTAGGTTGGATGCCGTAGCTGCCACATCGTCAGATGTCCAGCACATCGGTTCACGATTGGCCATGGCCCGCGGCGTCCTGCCCGTGAACGACATCGCAACCCTCGTCCAGATGGTCGTGGCCATCACCGTCACGGTCACACCGATCATCGTCCTCGTCCCTCTCATCGACGGCCAGCCTGTGTCCGAGCGCCGAAGCCGCCCCGGCGCGGCGGCCGACGGCCGGACCTTCGGCGTCCGCGAAGAGGACCCCCTCCCGTGGAGGTTCGTGCGCTCGACGCTCTGACTGCGCTCCGTCGCGCGACGGGACGGCAATGATGTGCCGCACACTGGTTGGGTGACCGCTTCCTGGATCGGTTGACCCGGCGTCGTGAACCAACCACCCCGTCAGGCACGGCGGGCCAGAGGCGCATCGGCAGCCCTGTTCTTCGCCAACGGTGCGCTGTTCGCCAATGTCGTTCCGCGGTTCCCGGACGTGAAGGACGGCCTCGCGCTGTCCAACACGGCATTCGGTACCGCGATCGCCGGATACGGGCTGGGCGCCCTGGTCGTGGGTCTCGCCGCCGGCTTCCTGGTGAGCCGCTGGGGCTCCGCGAGAATCGCACCCCTGAGCACGGTCGGCATCTCGGTCAACCTGGTGCTGCTGGCGTTGGCTCCGTCCTGGTTGACGCTGGCTGCGGTCCTGCTTGCGGCCGGATCCCTCGACGCGGTCGCCGACGTCGCGAATAACGCGCACGCGCTTCGGGTCGAGGCGCGCTACAGCCGTTCGATCCTCAACTCCCTCCACGCCGTGTGGAGCATCGGCGCCGTCGTCGGCGGTGTGATGGGCGCCGCGGCGGCAGGCCTGGGCGTGCCGCTCCTCTGGCACCTGTCGTTCGCGGCCGGGTTGTTCGCGGCCGTTGCCGTCGTTGCCTCGCGCTTCGTCCTGCCCGGACGAGACGATGCGGCGAATCAGCCGGGCGCGCATGGATCCACCGGGCGGCACGGCGCGGGCCGCTTCGCGATCGTCCGGAGCGTCGTCGCGCTCGGCCTGATCGCCGCGATGGCCCAGGTCATGGAGGACACGGGCGCCACCTGGAGCGCCGTCTACCTCCGGGAGGACCTGGGCGCCGTCGCCGCAATCGGCGGCCTGGGCTTCATCGCCCTGCAGGCCACGCAGACGTTCGGTCGTCTGATGGGCGACCGACTCGTCACCCGGTACGGCGACCGCGCGGTGGCCAGGGCCGGGGCTGCACTGGCCGGGGTCGCCATGGCCGTCGCCCTCACGGTTCCGGGGTCGGCAACGACGATCGTCGCCTTTGGCGCAGTCGGGCTCGGGATCGGCACGCTCATCCCGGCCAGCCTGCGGACGGTCAACGATCTCGCCGGATTGCCGCGCGGGGTCGGTCTGACGCTCGTCGGGACGATCGAGCGGATCGCGATCCTCGTCGCGCCTCCGCTCATCGGGGTCACCGCAGACGCGTTCGGGTTGCGCGTGGGGCTCCTGGCGATCCCGTTGGCCGCGACGGTCGCCGTGGTCCTGTCGCGCGCACTCCCGACGTCGAGCACCCGACGACCCTAGGCGATCGCCTTCCTGTCGACCAGGGTCGCGAATGACCGTGGTTGACGCTAGCGCACCACGGCCGGAGCAAGGAGTGCGTCGGCAAGGCTGGCTCCCCATGCCCTCGCCCGGTCCGACTCCCCGTCCTCGATGCGATTGAACATCGGACCCGTCGGACCGCCTACGAGGAAGCTCACCGGCTGGGCGATGACCGAGAAGTGGCGGGCGCGGAGGAGCTTGGTCGCCGCCTTGGCGGCCGATCCCCAGAGCAGCCCTGGTCCCTTGATCCTGGTGTCGAACGCCGCCGTCGCGATCGGCCCGGCCGCAGGGCTGATGGTGCCCAGCCAGTCGGCCAGTCCGCCCCCTCGAGACACGAGCTTGTCGCCGGCGCGTCCGGCCGCATCCGCCCGGGTCTTCGCGCTCGAGAGACCGTGGGCGTGGGTGGGTCCACCAATGAGCAACAGGCTGACATCCGCGGGAATCACGGTTGGAGCATCGGCGACCTCCACGAGCTCCACGGGCATCCGCGCACCAACGCCATCGGCGACCGCCCGCGCCACGTCGCGGGTATTCCCGAACATGGACTCATACACCACCAGGGCACGCATCGATCGCCTCTCCACTCCTTCGGTTGTGTTGAACGACCCACAGGATTCATGGCCGCGAAGGCGGGCGCCAAGAGCCGAACGACCCCAAACCCGGCAGGATCAGGCCACCGGTGCCGCCGGGACCCATTCGATGGCGCCCCGCCGGCACCGGGTCACACAGAGACCACAGCAGGCACAGGCGTCGTAGTCGATCACAGCCAGCTTGTCGACGACGGTGATGGCGTCGTACGGGCAGGACACCGCGCAAAGGTCGCAACCGTTGCAGGGCCCCGGCGTCACGACCGGCGTACCCTCGGACCAGGCGGTTGACATCCCGTCGACCGCCAGCCCACGCACCTCCGCCGCCGTCGCGTAGCCGTGCTCGTCGAGCCAGCCGTCGAGCTCACGCACGATCTTCCCGAACACGCCCGGTCCATGCAGGATGGCCGCGGTGCACACCTGGACGGCGGAGGCTCCGGCCATCAGCATCTCGACGGCGTCGAGGCCACGGCCGATCCCTCCGACACCGATGACCGGGACGCGGACCGCTCGCGCGATGTCACGGACGCAGCGCAGCGCGAGCGGCTTGAGCGCCGGACCCGACAACCAGCCGTAGCCGTCGCTCCCGCCGAGGTAGGGCTGGCGCGTGTCCGGGTCGATGGCGAGCACCGGCCCGAACGAGTTGATCGCCACGATCCCATCGGCTCCGGCAGCCTCGGCCTGCTCGGCCGCTCGGACCATCTCCCGCCCGAGGGGGCTCAGCTTCACAAAGACGGGGACGTCGAGCACGGCCTTGGCGGCGCGGATCGCGGCGATCATCGGGGTCGCGTCTTCGCCGATGTAGTGCGTCGACAGCTCGACCGCGTCGGCGAACGGCCGGATGCGGGGCGCGAGCCAGGCGATCTCGTCGGCGCTGTACCCCAGGCTGACGATGAGCGGCAGCCCGGCTTCCCGCGCGATGGCGTACTCGTGGTCGATCCATTGCTCGGGCGGCAATTCCGACCAGAGCTCCGTGTTCACCAGGCCGTGGGGGATTTCCGCGATGTTGGGCGTGGGCGGTGTGGCGGCGCGGGTCGAGATCGTCTTGGAGACGAGGCCTCCCGCACCTCCGGCGGCACACCGGAGCATCGCCTGGCCGGTCCGGACGGGTGGCCCCGCCGCGGGCATGACCGGGTTCGGGAAGCGGATCCCGGCAACCTCGACGCTCAGGTCCGCCATCAGCGGGTCTCCACCGGTTTCCACGGATGGACGTCGATCACTTCGAGACGACGCCACAGCTCGATCGCCGCCGCCCGGGACGCGGCCGCTACCACATCCGCATCGACGCGGACGAGCCGGCCGTCGCGGACGACGAGCTCGCCATCGACGATCACATCCCGGACCGACCCTGAGCCCAGGCCAAAGAGCCAGTGCGCCGTGAGCGTGGCGGCATCGACCGGTGTCGCGGCGGGATACCGGACGACGACGGCGTCCGCCGGCGCTCCCGGCTCGAGGCGCCCGAGGAGCGGCTCGGCGAACGCCTCGCCCGCGACGCGGGCGCCCTCGGCCAGGCGATCCAGCGGCCAGGCCATCGCGGTCTCGACATCCTCCTCGCGCCGACGGAAGTAGGCCGCCCGACCCTCCTCGAACATGTCGGCGCCGATGCCGTCCGTGCCGAGGGCCACCCGCTCGCCGAGCGCAGCCAGCGGCGCCCGACCCACCCCGTTGTTCATGTTCGAGCGCGCGTTGTGGACGACGGTCGCACCGGCCGCGCGTACGAGCTCGACCTCGCTCCGGTCCAGGTGGACGCCGTGCGCGAGGAGCGACCGAGCGTCGAGGGCACCCGCGGAAACCAGCCGGGCGACCACGCGGGTGCCGAACCGGGTTTCCGCGTCCCGCTCGTCGGCGGCATCTTCGGCCACGTGGATGTGGAGCCCGATCGCGCGTTCGCGGGCGAGGCTCGCACAACCGGCCAGGGTTTCCGGGGACAGCGTAAACGAGGCATGCGCCCCGACCATGCCTCGCGCGAGCCGGCGCTCCCCGGCGCCCGTGGCAGCCAGGAAGCGGGCGTTCTCGGCCAGTCCATGATCGGCGGCCGCCTGTCCGTCGCGATCGCTCGTCTCGTAGCAGAGTACCGAGCGGATCCCGACCTCCGCCAGCGCGTCCGCGACGATGTCCAGCGACCCATCGATCGCGGACGGGGATGCGTGGTGGTCGATCAGGGTCGTGGTCCCGGCAAGCAGGGCCTCCATCCCGCCGGCAAACGCCGAAGCTCGGATGGTCGCCTCATCGAGCGCGCGGTCCAGCCGCCACCAGACGCGCCGGAGGATCTCGACGAAGGTGCTTGGGGCAGCGAGGTGGTACGGCATACCGCGAGCGAGCGACGAATACAGGTGGGTGTGGGCGCAGACGTTGCCCGGCACGATCAGGCACCGCGAACAGTCCAGACGCGTGGCGTCACGCGGCGCGACCGTGCCTGCCGAGACCCCGCGGAGCGAGACCCCGCCGTCCGAGACCCGGCCGGCCGAGACCCGGCCGTCCTCGATGAGGAGGTCGGTAGCTTCGACGACGACCGGATGGATCGAGCGGATGACCGTCCCGCCGGTCAGCAGAAGGCTCATCCCGGAGCGACCGTTGCGACCGGGCCGTGCGGCACCGCCACCGCCGCTTCGGATCTGTGGGCGAGTCGCGGGTTCACGGCCCGCGCAGCCGCCGAATCCCGCATCGGGAGCCGGGTTCGACGGATGCCATCGAAGGCGTGCAGGGCGCCGGCCACCGCGGCGGCGGTGGGGACCAGGACCGCTTCCCCCGCCCCCTTCGCGCCGAACGGGCCCTCGGGCTGCGGCGCCTCGATGAGGATGCACTCGACCGGCGGCATGTTGGCCGCCGGGATGATCCCGAGCGACTTGAGCGACTCGGTCACCGGAACGCCGTCCGCGAGCTCGTATGCCTCGCTGAGGGCGTAGCCGAGACCCATGTGCACGCCGCCCTCCATCTGGCCCTCGAGGATCAGCGGGTTGATCGCCCGGCCGACGTCCTGGGCGGCGACCACCCGCTCGATGCAGCCGTCCTCGTCGAGAACGACGACCTGCGTCGCCCAGCCGTAGGCAAAGTGGGTCACGGGCTCGGAGTCGGGTCCTTCGGGCGCGGTGGTCCAGTCGACGAGGAACTCACCCGGGAACTCTCGTCCGGCCAGCTCCTCAAGGCGCCCCGACCCGAGCGCCTCGCGCAGCCGGCGCGCCGCGTCGAGCACGGCCATCCCGCCGAGCACCGTCGCCCGCGACGCGGTGGTCTCCCCCGTGTCGAGCTCCACCTCTGTGTCGACAACGACCCGCATTCGATCCGCCGCAAGGCCGAGCTCCTCGCAGGCGATCTGCCGAAGCGCGGTGTGGATCCCCTGCCCCATCTCGGTCCAGGAGTGGAACAGGGTCACCGTGCCGTCCGCCTCCGGTCGAAGGATCGCGCGGCCCCGCTCCGCGACGCCGTTGCCGATCCCGGTGTTCTTCATCCCGCAGGCGATCCCGGCGTGCCTGGCGGTGTCGAAGGCGGCGCGGACGGCGAGCAGCGTCTGCTTGAGCCCGACACCGGGTCCCAGCAGCTGGCCGGTCCCGGTCCGGTCGCCGGTGTCCAGGGCGTTCCGCCAGCGCATCTCCCAGCGATCGATCCCGACCCGCTCCGCGAGGTCATCGAGCAGGCTCTCGATGGCGAACGTGACCTGCGGGACGCCGAAGCCGCGCATCGCCCCACACGGGGTGTTGTTGGTGTATACGGTCAGCGCCTCGACATCGACGTTGGGCACGCGGTAGGCGCCGCAGGCATGGCCCGCCGCGCGTTCGAGGACCTTGGCGCCGACACTGGCATAGGCGCCCGTGTCGCCGACGATGCGGGCCTTGACGCCGACGAGGCGGCCATCCCCGTCGCACGCGACCGTATACGTCATCGACAGCGGGTGGCGCTTGGGATGGAAGCGAAGGCTCTCTTGACGTGACAGCGCGACCAGGACCGGGCGACCCGTCACGTGTGCCAGGAGCGCGGCGTGGCCCTGCGCGCCGAGGTCCTCCTTTCCACCAAACGCCCCGCCGGTGGCGACCTGGGTCACGCGCACCGCCGTCTCGGGGAGTCCCAGGATCGAGGCCACCTGGCGGCGATCCTCCCAGGCCCCCTGGCCCTGCGAGAACACGCGCATGGCCGGCTCGGCCTGTCCGACATCACCAGGGACCGCCAGGGCCGCCTCCGGCTCGAGGAACGCGTGCTCGAGGCGCTGGGTTTCGAACGTCTCCGTGGCCACGTGCGCGGCGACAGCCAACGCCGTCTCGATCTCGCCGCGACGGATGACACAGCTCGACAGGAGGTTCCCGCCCGGATGGACGAGGGGCGCCCCGTCGGCGAGCGCCGACGCGGGATCGGCGACGGGTGCGAGGACGTCGTAGTCGATCTCGATCAGGCTGGCCGCCTCGCGAGCGGCAGCGCGGGTCGTCGCGGCGACGGCTGCGAGTGCATCCCCAACGAACCGCGTCGTCTCACCCTCGGCGACGAGCAGCGGCCAGTCGCGGATCAGCAGGCCCTGGACGCGTTCGCCCGGGACGTCCCGCCAGGTCACCACCGCGACGACACCGGGCAGGGATGCTGCCCGCGACAGGTCGATGCTTCGGACCACGGCCCTGGGATGGTCGGCGAAGCGGATCGCGCCGTGGAGCATGCCCGGCACGGTCATGTCCGCGACGTACTGGTGCTCGCCGAGGACATAAGCGGCGCCGTCATAGCGCCCGGCGCGAGCACCGACCCCGTTGCCGGGCGCGGCCGCCACGAGCGCTCCGCTCTCCCCGGACGCGGCCGCCGGCCCCCCTCCCGTGGCGCGCGCGTCTGCTACCGCTTCGATGGCGTCGATCACCTTGACGTAGCCGGTGCAGCGGCACAGGTTGCCGGCCAGTGCCCGCGCGATCTCCTCGCGGGCGGGCCGCGCGACGCGCCGCAGCAGCGCCTCCGCCTTCATGACGATCCCGGGCGAACAGAAGCCGCATTGCGAGGCGCCGCTGTCGATGAAGGCGCGCGCCCATGCGCCCCGGGCATCCGGCGGGAGCCCTTCGAGCGTGAGGATGGTTCGACCGGCGACCCGCGTGGCCTGCTGGGCGCATGACACCACGGCCCGGCCGTCGACCATGACCGTGCATGCCCCGCATGAGCCTTCGGGTGCACAGCCGTCCTTCATCGAGCGAAGGCCGCAGTCCTCGCGAAGCAGCTCGAGCACGCTGGCACCCGGCCTCGGGTGGATGTTGAGGGAGCGTCCGTTGAGGATGAACCGCATTCGACCGACCTTCGTGCCATCCGGCAGGCCGTCTGGCCCTATCCGAGAGCACGGTTGTGGTTCGAATGTAGGGACAGTCGGCGGACTCGACCCGTGCTGTTGGTCCCGACCTCCGACCCATTGGTCCCGAAAGCGACCGGATATCCGGGCGCGACACCGCTACAGGAGCCGAAGATGCACCGGTCAGGCCTCGAACGAGACGTGGTCGACCAGTCCGTCTACGAGCGCACGGTCCGTCGCTTCACCGAGGCCGGCATCGTCCTGCCGACCTTTGCGCAGCTGGCGGATCCCGAGCGCGTCGACCCGGCGGCCATCGCCGGCCTCGCCAGCGTGGACCCCGACGCGGCCGACGCCGCGAACCTGTTCCGCGTCCACTGGTACAACGGCCGCGATCGACGAGCGCGGATACCCCTACCGGCGCACGTCGTCCTGCCGCGGTCGCTCACCGGTGTCGAGGCTCGGATCGTGGTCGCGCTCGGTGACCGCTTCCCGATGGTTGCCTCGCACAAGGTCCTCGCCGCGTACGCTTGCCTGGCGCCGCGGATCGTGACCGGTCAGTTCGACCCGAGCACGCACCGCGCGGTCTGGCCCTCGACCGGCAACTACTGCCGGGGCGGCGTCGCGATCTCGCGGATCATGGGCTGCCGTGGCGTGGCCGTCCTGCCCGAGGGCATGAGCCAGGAGCGGTTCGACTGGCTCGCCCGCTGGGTCGCCGACCCCGCCGACATCATCCGGACGCCCGGCTCCGAGAGCAACGTCAAGGAGATCTACGACAAGTGCGCCGAGCTCGCCCTGGATCCGCTGAACGTGATCTTCAACCAGTTCTCCGAGTTCGGGAACTACCTGGTCCACTACCTGGCGACGGGTCGCGCGCTGGGCCGGATCGTGGAGTCCATCCAGGAACGGGAGCCTGGCGTCCGCCTCCATGCGTTCGTGTCAGCCACCGGGTCCGCCGGGACCATTGGTGCCGGTGACGCGCTGAAGGAGGCGTTCGGAGCGCGGATCGTGGCGGTCGAGGCGCTCGAGTGCCCGACGATGCTCGAGAACGGCTTTGGCGAGCACAACATCCAGGGGATCGGCGACAAGCACATCCCGCTGATCCACAACGTGATGAACACCGACACCGTCGTCGGGATCTCCGATCGGGCCACCGACGAACTCAACGTCCTGTTCAACACCGTCGTCGGCCGCGAGTTCCTCGTCCGGCACCGGGCGGTCCCGCAGTCCGTCGTCGAGTCCTTCGACTCGTTCGGCCTGTCGAGCATCTGCAATGTCCTGGCGGCCATCGAGGTGGCGCGCCACGATCGACTGGGTCCCGACGACATCGTCGTGACGGTCGCCACCGACGGCGCGGCGATGTATTCGACCGAGCTCGACAAGGTCCTCGCACGCACGTTCGCCGGCAGCTTCGACGAGGTCGCCGCGGCCGAGGTGTTCGGACGTCACGTCCTCGGCGGCGGTGACACGCGCCGGCTGCTCGACCTGACCCCGACTGATCGGCGCCGGATCTTCAACCTCGGCTACTTCACCTGGGTGGAGCAGCAGGGCATCCCCTTCGACGCCTTCGTCCAGCGCCGCGAACCCGGCTTCTGGCACGACGTCCAGGAGCTCCTGCCGGTGTGGGACGACCTCATCGAGGCGTTCAACGACCGCGCCGCGCGCGCACGCAGCCGGGCGAGGGTCCCGGCGTGACCGGGCTCCTGGACCCGGGATCGACCGCGCCGCTCGCCGTCGGTGCCCCCGTCCCACCACTGCCGATCACGTACGCCTGCGCCGGATGCGGCTACGCGGCGCCGGGTGATCGCCCGGTCCCGCTCCGTTGTCCGCAAGCTGCCCCGGACGACGACATCGATCACGTCATGGGCCGCGTCCTCGACTTCGGTCGACTGATCTTCCCGGCCGCGACCGAGGCGAACCCGTTCGCCCGCTTCCGGACCCTGCTCCACTCCTACCATCTCGCCGTTGCCCATGGCTGGTCGGACGCCCGCTACGTCGAGCTCGTCGAGCGGCTCGACGCCGCCATCGCCGCCATCGACGGCCGGGGCTTCCGGATCACGCCGTTCGAGCGCCAGCCGGCATTGAGCGAACGCCTGGGCTTCGCGCGGGACGGCCGCGTGCTCGTCAAGGACGAAACCGGCAACGTCAGCGGCTCGCACAAGGCCCGCCACCTCATGGGCACCCTGCTCGAGCTCGAGGTCGCCGACTCGCTCGAGGGCCGGACACACGAGCCGCAACGACTCGCGATCGCGAGCTGCGGGAATGCCGCCCTCGCGGCCGCCGTCGTGGCTGCAGCCGCCGGTCGCGAACTCGACGTCTTCATTCCAGCCGATGCGAGCCTTGCGATCGTCGCCCGTCTCCAGGAGCTCGGAGCGCACCTGACCGTCTGCGAGCGCCAGGCCGGGATCGCCGGCGACCCGACGGTGGAGCAGCTCCGCGCGGCGATCGAGGGCGGCGCCGTCGCCTTCACCTGCCAGGGGAACGAGAACGGGCTTGCGGTCGAAGGCGGGCTGACCCTGGCCTGGGAGCTGGCGACCGAGCTTGCCGCCACGGGCACGTCGCTGGATCGGCTGTTCGTCCAGGTCGGCGGAGGCGCGCTCGCCTCGGCGTGCGTCCAGGGGTTTGACGAGGCTCGCCGTCTCGGTGCGACCGGTGCCAACCCGGCGATCCACCCGGTCCAGGCGGCGACGGTGGCTCCGCTTGCACGAGCGTATGAGCGGCTCGCCCATCGCCTCGATGACGATGCGCCGTCCGCGCTGAACCTGACCTGGGCAGCGCAGCACCGCTCGGCCTTCATGTGGCCCTGGGAAACGGAACCGCACAGCGTCGCGACCGGGATCCTCGACGACGAGACGTACGACTGGCTGGCGGTGGTCCGCGGGACGCTCGCGAGCGGCGGAACGCCCGTCGTCGTTGACGAGCCGACGCTGCTCGAGGCGAACGAGATCGCGCGGGAGACGACGGGCATCGACGTCGATCCGACCGGCACGGCGGGTCTCGCGGGGCTGCTCGACCTTCGCCGCCGGGCGCTTGTCAATCCCGGCGAGACGGTCGCCGTCATCTTCACCGGTGTCCGGCGCGACGTCGCGCTCGACGCATCCACACCCCCGACACCACAGGGAGATCAGCCATGAGGAGCTTCCTCGGCCGCGACATCCTGTCCCTCAAGGACTTCAGCCGCGACGAGTTCTTCCGCATGTTCCAGGTCGCCGACGACCTGCGCCCATACGCGCGGGACCGCCGGAACACCGACCTGCTCAAGAGCAAGACGCTCCTCACGGCGTTCTACCAGCCTTCGACGCGGACGCGCCTGTCGCACGAGGCCGCGATGCACCGGCTGGGCGGGCACGTCCTTGGCTTCGCCGATTCGAAGATGACCCGGGCCGGCGACTTCTACCAGGAGTCGATCAAGGACACGTTCCACATGCTGGAGTACTACGCGGACGTGATCGCGATCCGCCATTTCCAGCAGGGCGCCCCCGCCGAGGCGGCGAAGTGGTCGTCCGTCCCGATCATCAACTGCGGCGACGGCTGGGGCGAACATCCCACCCAGGTCCTCACCGACCTGTACACGATCCTCCACGAGAAGGGCACGCTCGACGGCCTGACCTACCTCCTGGTCGGCGACATGCGGATGCGGACGATGCATTCGATCCTGTACGCGCTGTCGCAGTTCGACGCCAAGGCGATCGTGGTCGGGCCTCCGGACATGAGCCTCCTCCCCGAGTTCAAGGCGGAGATCGACGCCCTCAACGTGGACTACGAGGAGGCCGGGGACGTCCGCGACGTCATCGGCGAGGCCGACATCATCTACATGGAGCCGGTCGTCCAGGCCGACTACACCGCCTCGCGCGTCGAGCGAGGCGACAAGGTGGGCCTCACACCGCCCGAGTACTGCGTGACGCGGGAGCTGCTGCGCGACAAGGCCAGGCGCAGCTCGATCATCCTCCACTCGCTGCCGCGGATGGACGAGCTCCTGGACGACGTGGATGGCACCCGCCACCAGCGCTACTGGGCGGAGGCCTTCAACGGGGTCGCGCTCAAGATGGGCATGCTCGCGCTGGTCCTCGGCGCGGCTGAGTGAGGGCGATCTGATGCAGACCAACCTTCGCGGCCGCGACCTGATCAGCCTCCAGGACTGGACCAAGGAGGAGATCGACACCGTCCTCGAGGTCGCGCTCCAGCTCAAGCGGGAACGAGCGCTCGGGATCCCGCATCCCCTCCTCCGCGACCGCGTCCTGGCGATGCTGTTTTTCTTCTCATCCACACGGACCCGGGCCTCGTTCGAGGCCGGCATGGCCCAGCTCGGCGGCCACGCCCAGTTCATCGAATCGCGAACGACCCAGATCGCCCACGGCGATACCGCCCGGGAGATCGGCGAGATCCTGGGTCGCTACAACGACGGGATCGCCATCCGCAACGTCGACTGGGGCGTAGGCAACAAGTACATCCGCGATGTCGCCTCGGCGAGTCGCGTGCCGGTCCTGAACATGCAGTGCGACCTGTACCACCCGCACCAGTCGCTCGCCGACCTCCTCACGATCCACGAGAAGAAGGGCGACCCGCGTGGCAAGACGATCACCATCAGCTGGGCGTACGCCGCGAGCTACCAGAAGCCCATCAGCGTGCCCGTCGACCTCTCGATGTTGACCACGCGGTACGGAATGCGCGTCCGGCTGGTCCACCCGCCGGAGTTCCGGCTGCCGCAGGATGTTGTCGACCAGGCCGCCGAGAACGCTCAGCGCAGCGGCGGGAGCTTCGAGCTCATGGACGATTTCGATGCCGGCATGCGCGGCGCCGACGTCGTGTACGCGAAGAGCTGGGGCGCGCTGTTGACGGCGACGGACGAAACGGAGGGCGCCGCCATCTCCGCACGCTACACCGACTGGATCACCGATGAGCGCCGGATGGAGTTGGCAGGCCCGGACTCGATCTTCATGCACCCATTGCCGGCCGATCGCAACGTCGAGGTCACCGACGCCGTGATCGACGGCCCGCACTCGGTCGTCTACGACGAGGCGGAAAACCGTCTCCACGTCCAGAAGGCCGTGATGGCCCTGACGATGGGCTGACAGGGCGGAACGCTCATGCGCGGAGGAGCACCATGACGGACAGGACCCTGGTCGTGGCGATCGGCGGCAACTCGCTGATCAAGGACGCCCGTCATCAGACGGTGCCCGACCAGATCGCGGCGCTGGGCCAGACGAGCATCCACATCGCCGCCGCGATCCGGGACGGCTGGCGGGTCGCGATCGGGCACGGCAACGGGCCGCAGGTCGGCTTCATCCTGCGCCGGTCCGAGCTCGCGGCGCACGAGCTCCACGACGTCCCGCTCGACGTCTGCGACGCCGACACCCAGGGAGCCATCGGGTACGAGCTCCAGCAATCGCTCGGGAACGACTTCCGCCGGCTCGGGTTCGAGCGGAAGGCGGTCACCGTGGTCACCCAGGTGGAGGTGGCCCGCGACGACCCGGCCTTCCAGCACCCCTCGAAGCCGATCGGCACCTTCATGGACGAGGCGCGTGCCGCCCAGCGTCACCAGGAGGAAGGCTGGACCGTGGTCGAGGATGCCGGCCGCGGCTGGCGGCGTGTGGTGCCTTCCCCTCGACCCTTGCGGATCGTCGAAGAAGACGCAGTGCTTGCCCTCCTCCACGACGGTTTCATCGTCATCACCGTCGGGGGCGGTGGGATCCCGGTCGTGGCCGACGAAGGTGGCTGCCTCCACGGCGTGGCTGCGGTCATCGACAAGGACTTCGCATCGTCACTACTTGCGACGGTCGTCAAGGCGGATGTCTTCGCGATCACCACGGCGGTCGAACGCGTCGCGCTCGACTGGGGCAAGCCGAGCCAGACCTGGGTCGACCAGCTCACCGCCGACGAGGCCCGGGGCTACCTCGCGGAAGGCACACACTTCATGCCGGGGAGCATGGCGCCCAAGATCGAGGCCTGTCTCCAGTTCCTCGACCGAGGCGGCTCCGACGCGATTATCTGCGCCCCGTCCGATCTCGAGCTGGCCTTGCGGGGCAAGGCGGGCACGCGGATCGTGCACTAGGGCCCTTGGCGCCAGTTACCGCACGGTGATCTCGAGGGCGTAGGTCCAGTCGCCCTGCGCACCGCCCTCCCATGGCTGGCTGTAGCGGATCGACAGGGTCGTGGTCCCGGATGCCAGACCATGGACGG
>JBBEBJ010000043.1:0-1157 GCA_040882425.1 Chloroflexota bacterium
AGGCCCTTCTGGAACGCCTCCCACTGGACCTCTTCCGCATGCGCGGGGGTGTCGAACTCGATCCCGAGCATCAGGCCCTTGCCGCGAACGTCGGTCACCAGCGACGGATATCGATCGTGGAGGCGGGTGAGCTCGGTCATCGCCTGGTGCCCGCGTGCGGCCGCGTTGTCGACCAGCCCCGACTCGAGCAGCTCGATGGTCGCGAGCGCGGCGGCGCACGCAACCGGGTTGCCGCCAAAGGTCGAGCCGTGCGCGCCCGGGCCCCAGGCCTCGATCAGCTCGGCGCGCGCCACCATGGCCCCCAGCGTCATCCCGGACGCGATCCCCTTGGCCGTCAACAGGATGTCGGGCTCGACGCCCCAGTGCTCGACGGCCCACATCCGCCCGGTCCGCCCCGCGCCTGACTGGATCTCGTCGGCGATCAGGAGGATCCCGTGGTCGTCGCAGATCCGGCGCAGGCCCTCGAGGAACCCGTCCTCCGGCACGATGTAGCCGCCTTCGCCCTGGATCGGCTCGACGATGACCGCCGCCACCTCGCTGGCCGGGGCCAGCTTGTCGAACAGGACCTCGTCAAACCAGCGCAGGTCCTCGACCCGCCCGTATGGCGCGTGAAAGACCCCGGGGAGGAGCGGCCCGAACCCGGCGTGGTACTTCGCCTTCGAGGCGGTCAGCGACACCGAGCCGTACGTCCGCCCGTGGAAGGCGCCCAGGAACGCGACGAGGTACGGCCGCTTCGTCGCGAACCGCGCGAGCTTGATCGCGGCCTCGACCACCTCCGTGCCCGAGTTCCCGAGGTAGACCCGCGTCCGGCCCGACATCGGCGCGATCCGAGCCAGCTCGCGGCAGACATGCGGGTAGATCGGGAGGTAGAAGTCCGATGCGCTGAAGTGGATCAGATCCGCGGCCTGCTCCTTGATCGCGGCCACGACCTGCGGGTGGGAATGCCCGGTCGAATTGACGGCGATCCCGGCAGCGAAGTCGAGGAACAGGTTGCCGTCGATGTCCTCGACCGTCAGGCCCTCGCCGCGAACCGGGACGATCGGATACGCCCGCGGCAGGCTCGGCGAGGTCCACGCCTCGTCGAACGCGACGTGCGCGCGCGCCTTGGGGCCCGGCACCTCCGTGACGATGTGGGGAACGGGCCGATCACCGGCGAT
>JBBEBJ010000044.1:0-6352 GCA_040882425.1 Chloroflexota bacterium
CCTATGTCCACCCTTGAACGCATGGATGCGGAGTTCCACCTCCTGATTGCGCGACGCCGCGTCGAGCAATGCGCACAGGGCGGCCCTTCGTGGGACGCCGCGATGGGACTCGTTGACGAATTGGAGGCCGATCTACGCCGGATCGACCGGGCTGCCCGAACACTGTTGGCGGTCTGCGCGCCTTCGCGCTAGACGCACCCGCGGCCGTGGTAGCTGGATGACAGTCACGTCATCTGTCACGGATCGTGAAACCGATCCACTACCCGAACCGGCCGCCCGTCAGTTCTCCCCTGCGGCCGTCTCTGCCAGGTCCTGCTCGACGCGGGTCTTCTGGTGGAGCTGCTCGCCGATCTCCTCGGCTCGCGCCGACAGCGATCTCGTTTCCGGGTCGGCGGGATCGAGCTTCGCCTTCTCGCGCTCGATCCGTTCGATCTCCCGGGCATCCTGGGCGATGTCCTCGACCGTCGCCTGGAAATCGTCCTGCAGGTCCGACACGTCACCAACCTCCCTTGTCATCCCACAGCGGCCGAAGATGTCCATCGACCATCGCGATACACGTACCAGACGGTCGACGGTTCGCTCGACAGCAACCGCACGTGGACCGTCGCGGCCGGATGGCGCTCCCGCAGCCGGGACTGGAAGGCCATCGGATCGTCGTCGGGCAGGCCGTCGATCTGCTCGCGCACGAATGCCATGAACGCGGGGTCGGTCCGTGGATTGACGACCAGTATTGGACGCAACGCTGTTCCTCCGACCTCGGAGGAAGAGCATGGGTCTCACCACATTGCAGGGACTAACCCATCGCCCCCGTTCGCGTACTAGCGATGCGGCAAACGGGGGGCCAGGGACTCCTGCTAGCATTTCGCTGGCCGAACCTCTTTCCGAGGACGGGGGACCCGCGCTCACCCGGGGCGAATCGTGAACCGTTCGCGACGGCGAGCCCACCGCCGAGCCCGTCAGCTGACCTCGCAGGCCGCATTGGGCAGATGTGAGGTGCCCGAGTGCGACTGCCGACGCGCGATTCGATCGAGGGGCTGCGCCCGATCTCGCGCAACCTGACCCTCGACCTGATCGCCGCGATCGGGTTCGGGGTGTCGGGCGCGCTCGTCTCGACGCTGTTGCCGACGATCGCCCGACGCGGCGGCCTGGAGCCGCTCGGACTGGCCGCGCTGTCCGCAGCCCCGTTCCTGACCAACCTGCTGAGCATCTTTGCGGGGCGGCTCGGACCACGATCGGCCCGCCAGTTCGCGCTGTTGCGCGGCATCGGCGCCGGCTCGCTGGTCGCACTCATGTTCGTGCCCGGCGCGCCGGTCATCGTGGCCGTGGCCCTCGTCTTCTGGATCAGCATCTCGTTCAGCTCGCCATTCCAGCTCCGGTTCTGGGGCGCGACCTACCCCGGCCGGATGCGCGGCCGGGTGATCGGCTTTCTCGGCACGGGCCGGGCGGCCGCGGCCGGGATCGCGGCATTGGTCGGCGGGATCCTGGCCGACCGGCTGGGTGGCCCGACCGCGGTCGCCCTGGCTGGCCTGGTGGGCGCCGCGTGCGCACTGGCGTACGTCGGGTTCCGGGCCTCCGCTTCGGCGGCGCCGCTCGCCTACTCCGCCAGGGAGTCGATCCGGGCGATGCGGGCCCGACCGATGCTCCAGCGGGTCGCCCTGGCCCAGGGGTTCTTCGGTGGCGGGTTCATCGCCGCCGGGCCGCTGTTCGCCCTCGTCTACGTCGATCGGCTCGACCTGTCGCTGTCGGACGTCGGCGTGATCGGCGTCATCGGCGCGGCGGCGACCACCGGCTCGTTCCTGGTCTGGGGGACGGTCGCCGATCGGTTCGATGCCCTCGCGGCGATGCGCTGGGGCAGCATTATCGGCTTCGCGGGCCTGTTGACGTACGCCGTCGCACCGACCTATGCCGTGCTGCTGCCTGCGGCGCTGGCGATCGGGGTGAGCAGCTCGTCGATCGAGATCGGCGTGTCGGGCGTCATCAGCGATCAAACCCCGCTGGTATCGCGCGCCGCCGCGATGAGCGGCTGGAACGCGATCACCGGCGCCCGAGGCCTCGTCGCGCCGTTCTTCATGAGCGCGCTCGTCCAGTTCGGCGTCGTGAGCGTGACGGCTGGCCTGCTCGTGTGCGCGTCGGCCTCGGCGATCGGCGTGGCGTTGTTCTGGTGGGCGGCCGGTCGGGCGCGTGCGGACGCAGACGCGGCGGACGCGGTCGAGGCCGCCGGCTGATCGCCATCGATCGCCCGGCATCGCTACGATGCCGTCATGCGCCTGACGCCGTGGGAAGAGGAACGCATCCTCATCTTCTCCGCCGCCGAGCTGGCTCGACGGCATCGGGCGGCCGGCCTGCCGCTGAACGCCCCCGAGGTGGTTGCGCTGATCTGCGACGCGATGCTAGAGGCTGCGCGCGCCGGCGCCGACTACGCCGCCGTGGAGGCGGCGGGGCAGAAGGCCGTGGGGATCGACGATGTCATGCCCGGCGTACGCGACCTGGTCGACGAGGTCCGGCTGGAGGTCATGCTGGGTGACGGGACGCGCCTCGTCGTCCTGCTCGATCCGCTCGGTGGCGATCTGGGCGCCGGCGAGACGCGTGGGGCGACCGGGCCGGGCGCATTCCAGCCCGCATCGTCGCAGGAGGGTCGCCCGCAGCCGCCGCCACGCCACGCCGCAGAGCTCACCGTTCGGAGCGAATCGCGGCGGGTGATCCATGTCTCGTCGCACTACCCGTTCCATCGGGTCAATCCGCGGCTGGTCTTCGATCGCGAGGCGGCGCGCGGGTGCCGCCTCGACCTTCCGTCCGGCGCCTCGGAACGATGGGCGCCGGGCGAGACACGGACGGTGCGCCTGGTCCGATTCGAGGGCGACGGCGCCCGCGGAGACGGCTCGTGAAGCCTCTGTCGTCGAACGAGCGACTGGCACGGTACGGCCCGAGCACCGGCGATCGCATCCGTCTTGGCGACACGGACCTGTGGATCCGTGTCGGCGAGGACCGCCAGGCGCCCGGCGATGAGCCGCTCTGGGGCTACGCCAGGAACCTCCGCACCGGAATCGCACAGGCCGAGCGGTCGACCGACTCGCAGCTCGACGTGCTCATCGCGGGCGTTCTCGTCGTCGATCCGCTGATCGGTGTGGTCAAGGCGGACATCGGGATCAAGGACGGTCGGATCGCTGGGGTCGGGCGCGCCGGCAACCCCGGGATCACGGTCGGGGTCGATCTCGAGGTGGGGCCCCTGACGATGACCTTCATGGCCTACGGCTACATGGCCACGCCCGGGGCAATCGACAGCCATGTCCACACGATCAGCCCCGCCCTCCTGCCGGCGGCCCTGTCCGGGGGCGTGACCACCCTGATCGGCGCAGGCTTCCAGGAGCCGCCCTGGGCGATGGAGCGGATCCTCGCCGGGCTCGATGGCTGGCCGGTGAATGTCGGTCTCCAGGCCAACGCCAGGGCGGCGCACGACGTGCCGCTCGACGCCCTCCTCGACGCTGGTGCCGTTGGCTTCAAGATCCACGAGGACTACGGCGCCTACCCGGAGATCATCGACCACACGCTGCGCTACGCGGACGATCACGACGTATCGGTCTCGCTCCACACGGACGGACTCCACGAATCGGCCGAGCTCGAGGACACCGTCGCGGCCATCGCGGGGCGGACGGTCCACGCCTACCACGTGGAGGGCGCGGGCGGCGGCCACGTGCCCGATCTCCTCGGCCTGGTCCGCGAGCCGAACGTGATCTGCTCGTCGACGACGCCCACGATCCCGTATGGCGTCGCGGCCCTCGCGGAGCACCTGCCGATGACGATCCTCAACCACGGCACGTCGTTCGCCGTGCCCGGCGACGTGGAGCTCATCCGCGAGCGGATCCATCCCACGACCATGGCGGCCGAGGGTCCGCTCCACGAGCTCGGCTCGATCGGCATCGTCAACTCCGACTCGCAGGGCATGGGCCGGATCGGCGAGACGTTCCGGCGCACGATTCAGCTGGCGCACGCGACCAAGGCCTGGCGCGCGACCGAGGCCGGAACGGGCCATCCGGGTCTCCCGCCCGAGAGCGACGATCCACACGATGACACCGATCGCGTGCTGCGTTATCTCGCCAAGGTGACGATCGAACCGGCGATCACGCACGGCGTCGCCGATCATGTCGGGTCGCTCCGTCCGGGCCGGCTGGCGGACATCGTCCTGTGGAAGCCGGCGTTCTTCGGCGCCAAGCCCGAGTGGATCTTCAAGGGTGGCTACCCGACCTGGGGACCGATCGGCGACGGCAACGCCACGGTCGAGCGAGCGGAGCCGACCCGCTACCAGGCCGACTGGGGCGCCGCCGCGAGCGTTGCGCCGCGCGTAGCCGTCACGTTCGTCTCGGGTGTCGTCGATCGGGCGGCGCTGGCAGCGCGGCTCGGGACGCAGCGCGCGCTCGTGCCGGTCAATGGGTGCCGCGGCCTGACCCGCGCGTCCCTCGCCTGGAACCGCGCCACCACGCCGATCGAGATCGATCCGATCGGTGGACGGGTCACCCTTGACGGCCGACCGCTGGCCATCGAACCGGCCACGGATCTGCCGCTCAACCGGCGGTATTTCCTTCGCTGATCACCAGATGTCGCCGACCGTGAAGCCGTCCGGGAACGGGTCGGTCGGGTCGACGACGTAGGACGAAACCCCGGTGATCCAGGCCTGGCCGGTGATCGAGGGCACGATCGCGTGGTACGGCCCAATGGTGGTCTCCTCGAGGACGCGGCCGGTGAAGACCGTCCCGAGGATGCCTTCGTGCCGGAAGGTGTCGCCGACCGTGAGCCGCCCATTCGCGTGGAGGACCGCCATCCGCGCGGATGTCCCCGTCCCGCACGGCGAGCGGTCGATCGCGCCGGTCCAGGTCGCCGGCCGAGCCCAGTCGAGCTTGCCAGTCGAGACCGTCACCACATTGCGCGCGTCGTTCACCGGATCGTGGGCCGGTCCGGACAGCTGCGCGATCGTGATCCCGGCGAAGCCGGGCTGGTCGGGATGGACGACCGGGAGTTGCTCGGCCGCCGCCGCCTTGATCATCTCGCTGATCCGGACGATGTCCGCCCCTTCATCAGGGGTGAGGCGGAGCCCGAAGGGCGTCGCGTCGGCGATGACGTAGAACATCCCGCCGTACGCGACGTCGACGCGGACGGTCCCGAGCTGGGGTACCTCGACCGGGGTGTCGAGATGGGTCGCGAACGCCGCCACGTTCCGGAAGGTCACGCCTTCGACCTTGCCGTCGGCGCACGCTGCGCTGACCCGGATCAGCCCGGCCGGCGACTCGAGGGTCAGCTCCGTCACCGGCTCCCGCATCGGCAGGATCCCGGTCTCGAGCAGGACGGTCACGACGCACATCGTGTTCGTGCCCGACATGCCCGGGTACTCGACCTGCTCCATGATCACGTAGCCGGCGTCGGCCGTCGGGTCGGTCGGCGGCAGGAGGATGTTGCAGTTTGCCGCCGGGTAGCCGCGCGGCTCGCGGAGCATCCGCAGGCGCACGTCGTCGCGGTTGGCGCGGAGCCAGGCCATCTTGTCGAACATCGTCGCGCCCGGGACGTCGTCGACGCCGCCGACGATGACCCGCCCGGGCTCGCCCGCGGCGTGCGCGTCGACCGCCCGGATGACCTCGCCGAGTCGGAGCCGGTCCGGGATGCCGGTCACGGGGTGGCCGGGTGGCTAACGCCCACGCTGGGCATCGGCTAGCTCGCGGGCGACGTCGCGACGAGCATCCCGATCCGCGATGTCGCGTCGGCGGTCATGGAGCTGCTTGCCGCGGGCAAGCGCGAGCTCGATCTTGGCGCGGCCTTTGGGGCTGATATAGAGCCGAAGCGGGACGATGGTCTGGCCCTTCGACTTCGTCCGGCCCAGGAGCTCGTCGATCTCCGAACGTCGCAGGAGAAGCTTGCGGATCCGCTTCGGTTCGTGGTTGTAGCGGTTGCCGGTCTCGTAGGGGGCAATGTGGGCGCCGATCAACCACGCCTCGCCGTGTTCGATCCGGGCATAGGCGTCCGAGAGGTTGGCCTTGCCGGCACGGATCGACTTGATTTCCGTACCGGTCAGGACGATGCCTGCCTCGAACGTCTCGTCGATCGTGAATTCGTGACGGGCTCTTCGGTTGAGGGCGACGGTCTCTTCGTCGCGCATGGTTGCTCCCTCGGGCGCACGAACGCCGACCCGAATGCGGGCCGGCGTTCGAGTTGCTTACCCACCCACAGGGTGTCCGACTAGACGGCCATCTCCTGCGAGGTGGTGCAGCTACGCGTACTGTCGATCACTGCACATCACCTCCTTTCGTTCCCGGGAACCGTACCCGATGGACCAGGGGAGTGCAAGGGCGCCCGCCGCGCCGGCTGG
>JBBEBJ010000045.1:0-4649 GCA_040882425.1 Chloroflexota bacterium
TCGACACCCCCGCGCATGCGGAAGAGGTCCAGTGGGAGGCGTTCCAGAAGGGCCTCCTCGTCCTCGAATGCGGCAAGTCCAGCGTGCGGATGTCGCCGGCGCTCACCGTCTCCGAGGCGGAGATGTCGACGGGGCTGCGGATCTTCGCCGAGGCCGTCGCGGCGGTGGCCGTCGACCGCGGGGCGATCCTCGAGGCCGCCACCGCGGCCGGCGCGATCAGGGAGGTCGAAGAGGCAGTTTGACGGCCCCGGCGTCATCCAGCCCGGTCCCGCCTGCCCGATAATCAGACCGTGAGCTCCATCTCGAAGGTCGCAACCATGCGCGACGCGGTCGCCGAGCTCGTTCGGGATGGCGACACCGTGGCGATCGAGGGGTTCACGCATCTCATCTCGTTTGCCGCCGGTCACGAGATCATCCGCCAGGGCCGGCGGGATCTGACGCTTGCCCGGCTCACGCCCGATCTCATCTACGACCAGATGATCGCGGCCGGCGTGGCCCGGAAGCTCGTCTTCTCCTGGCTCGGCAACCCGGGGGTAGGGGGGCTCGGCGCAATTCGCCGCCGGATCGAGGGCGAGCTCCCGGCCGAGCCGCTCGAGATCGAGGAGTACAGCCACTTCGGGATGGTCGGCCGGTACACCGCGGGCGCCATGAATCTGCCGTTCTTCCCGCTCCGGAGCTACTTCGAGACCGACCTGCCGGTGGCCAACCCGCTGATCCGACCGATCGCCTCGCCCTACGGCGACGGCACGGTCTACGCGGTGCCGCCGCTGCGCCCGGACGTCACGATCGTCCACGCCCAGCGTGCCTCCGCCGCCGGCGATACCCAGGTCTGGGGCCTCCTGGGCTGCCAGAAGGAGGCGGCCTTTGCCGCGGAGCGCGTGATCGTCGTGGTCGAGGAACTCGTCGACGAAGCCATCATCCGGGCGGACCCGAACCGGACGATCATCCCGGGGTTGATCGTGGATGCCGTCGTCGTCGAGCCGTGGGGCGCGCACCCCTCGTACGTCCAGGGTGTCTATGACCGCGACAACCGCTTCTACCTCGATTGGGACCCTATCTCGCGCGACGAAGCCGCGACCCAGGCCTGGCTTCGTGAGTGGGTCCATGGGGTCAGCGGGCGGGCCGAGTACCTCGAGAAGCTGGGCGCAGAGCGGGTCGCGTCGCTCCGGCCGAGCGGCAGCGCACCCTCAGGGCTGATCGACTACGGGCAGTACGCCTGATGGTGACGTCGGCCGGGCCCGGGGCCTTCTCGAAGTCCGAGATGATGATCGTCGCTGCCGCGCGTGCGCTGGCCGGTCAACGAGTCTGCTTCGTGGGTGTCGGCCTGCCGAACATCGCGGTCAACCTGGCCAAGCGGACAGTCGCCCCCGAGCTCGAGCTCGTCTATGAGGCCGGCGCGTTCGGCGCGCGTCCGGCCCGCCTGCCGCTTTCGATTGGCGATCCGACGATCGTGACCGGGGCCACGGCCGTCATGAGCATGGTCGAGCTATTCGGCTATTACCTCCAGCGCGGCCTGATCGATGTGGGGTTCCTGGGCGCCGCCCAGATCGACCGGTTCGGCAACATCAACACGACGGTCATCGGCGACTACGCGCATCCGACGACCCGGCTGCCCGGTTCCGGCGGTGCGTGCGAGATCGCGATCAACGCACGAGAGGTCTTCGTGATCATGCGCCAGAGCAAGCGCAGCTTCGTCGAGACGATCGACTTCCGGACCTCGCCCGGCAATCTGGGTGGGGCAGAGGAGGCGGAGCGGATCCGGCACGAGGGTGGCTGGCTCGGTCGCGGCCCAACGGTGGTCGTGACCGACCTCGGGGTCTACCACTTCGACGAGCGTGGTGAGATGCGCCTCGATTCGCTGCACCCTGGCGCCACGCTCGACGCCGTGCGCGAGACGATCGGCTGGGAGGTGGCGGTATCGGCGGACCTGGCCGAAACCACGCCGCCGAGCCTCGAGGAGCTGCGGCTCATCCGCGAGGAGCTGGATCCGGGCGGGGTCTACACGAAGTAAGGGCCCTCGGCGGCCGGGTTGCAGGTGTTCTCGTGGGCAGAACAAACCGGGTCATCGGTCGATCCGAACCCTGTGGTCGCGCCCGTCGCCGTGCCTGTGGCGCCATCTGGCGGTCGATTGCCGGGTCCGTCGCCTCGGTCACGCCTGCCGGCCGGCTGCCGCTGTGTCGAACCAAGCCTCGGGCTCGGATTTTGGGCCGCTCTCCACCGCACATCGCGATGGGGTGGGACGCTTTGTCCTGCCCGGAAGAACACCCAGCGGTGGAGCGACGACGACTACCCGGCGCCAGGACTCAGGCCCTGGTGAAGTTGACCTGGAACTCCAGCGCGCCCTCGTCCGCGATCGAGATGATGAACCCGCCGACGTTGGGCGCCTCGATCTCGAAGTCCGACAGCAGGAACGTGATCGAGCCGGCGACCTGGATCGTCCCGTCGACCAGCCGCGCCTGGGCGGGGATCGACACCGACTTCGTCACGCCATGGAGCTCGAGGTCGCCGACCAGGGTCACGTCGGTAGCGGCGCCCTCGATCGCGCTCGCCGGGATCTCGACGGGTTGGGTGATGGTGAACGACGCCGTCGGGAAGATGTCGGTCTCGAGTCCCTCCGAGCGAAGGCGGCTGTCGCGACGATCCTCGTCGGAGGTGATGGTCGTCGTGTCGACCGTGAGCGTCCCGGAGGCAAGGGTCGTGGTCGTGCCGTCGCTCTCGAGCGTGATCGACCCCGTGACGTCCGAGGTGCGCCCGACCGCGTCGCTCTCCGCGGACAGGCTCGCGAGGCGTTCGCGAACGCGGTAGCCGGCCTGGGTGTCGCCGGCCACGGTCCAGACGCCGGCCACGTCTCCGTCGGCGTCGTCGGCGGCGGGCTCGGATGAGGTGCCGGTCGCGGCACTCGCCGCGGCGTCGGTCGGCACGGCCTCAGGCGAGGTCGATGGCAGGGTCAGCGGCGCGACGCTGTCGCCACTCAGGACCTGGTCGTAGGCGACGTAGCCGCCAACGCTCACCGCGAGAACGAGGGCGAAACCGGCAATCAGAAGACGAGATCGGGGCATTGGGGGACACTCCGCTGGGCGGGACCGGTCGATCCCGTCAAGGCGTAGCCTCCCATCGATTCCTGAGAAGTGCCTGAGAAGGTCCGCCTGGCCCGGCCTACCAGGAGTCCATCGCAACCAGCCGGTCGTATCCCTCGCCGGGGACCTGGCCCAGGAGCTCGCCCGTCCCAGCGTCGAGCCGCAGGATCCGTCCGTCGCCCGTGAGGGCGTACGCGGTCTTTTCGTCCGAGGGCAGCGCCAGCGCCTCGATCGAGGTCCCTTCGAGGAACCGCCCCCTGACGGTCAGGCGCTCGGTCTCGAGACGCACGATCCCCCCGGCGCCCGCCGCCAGGACTGTCGAGCCGTCGGGTGTCGCGACCACGCGGCGGCCGACCGGGTCCAGTTCCGCGTGTCCGAACTTCGCCAGCTCGATCGTGGCCGCCGCGCGCGGGGCGTCGAACGCCGTCGCCTGGCGGATCGAGAGCTCGCCCGGATCGATCGCGGCCGCAAGACCGAGCGTCGCGTTGACCGCGAAGACGCCGCGACCGTCCGCGCTCTGGGCGATCCCCCAGTCGAGCGCCGCGTCCGAGTCCTGGTGTCCGATCTCCGGCAGGTCGAGGCAGACCGCCCACGCCTCGCGCGTGTTCAGGGCGTGGATGAACGGGTGCATGACACCCCGGTACAGCGTGAAGACGACGCCGCTCTCGTGCGTCGCCTGGGTGATCGGCCAGCCGGCCATCGACGCGCCGAGGTTTCGCTTGTCGGCGATCACGGTTTCGCGCATCGCGCCGCTCGGGAGATCGATTGCCCGGACCTGGTAGTGACTGTCCGGTGGCCCCGCCAGGTGCTCGACGACGTAGAGGATCGAGCCATCCGGCGAGAGCGCGTCGAACTCGAGGGCACCCGGCAGCTCGATGATGCGAGCAGGGTCACTCCTGGCCAGGATCGCGAACCGGCTCGTGGTTGCCCCGGCTGGCGGGTCCGCTTCGACGAGCACGATCGTCGAGTTCACGATCGTCGAGCCATCGTTCACGACACCCACGGGGAGTGGGTCGACGCCGATCGTCGGGAGGCGCCACGCGCCCTCGACGGAGCGGCTGCGCCAGGTCGGAAGCTCAGGCTGGACCGTGATCTCGTTGACCATCGTCGCCTCGCCGGATGTGGTCGCAGCGACGACGTGGCTCCAGCGCTCGCTCGGGACCCCCAATGGGAGCTCGAAGAGCTGCTCGCGCGTGCTCGCCAGGATCACCCGCAGACCGGGCTCGCCGCGTTCGCCCACGACCAGCCAGGCGTCAGACTCGCTGGAGTTGGCGCCCGTGGCCGGAGGCGAGGCATCGCTCGACGGGGCGACGATGGAGGCGCCGCCGGCCGAGCAGGCCGCAAGCAGGGTTGCGAGCGCGATGACCTTGAAGGTGGACCAGAACGTGCGGCGGGCGGTCGGGGGCATCGATCTCTCCGTCGAGCAGGTGGTGCGTTGTGCCTGCTGTTGCCCATACACCGGCGCCCGCCGCCGAGTTCCCGTCAGCGCATCGACTCAGCAATCCGGATAGCCTCGACGCGACCGAGCGATGTCTCGAGCCGATAGGTGATCGAGCCGTCTGACCAGAGCAG
>JBBEBJ010000045.1:4749-24242 GCA_040882425.1 Chloroflexota bacterium
CGCGACCGAGCGATGTCTCGAGCCGATAGGTGATCGAGCCGTCTGACCAGAGCAGCGCGTCACCGACCCAGCGCCGAGGATCGTCGACGAGCCCGTCGGGTCCCTCCCAGAAGAAGACGTGCGGGTCGCCACTGAGCCAGTAGCCCCGCTCTCCGGCAACACGGACCGGCTCGACCACCGTTCCACCACTGATCACCTTGTTGAAGTACCCGAAGTCCATCGTGCCCCGGAACTGGCCGAGCAGGAGGCCCACGTCGCGTTCGGACGTGGCCGGCAGGCCCTCCCGCGTGGCCCAGAGGATCGTGACCTGGCCGCCCTTCCGGTCGTCGATCCAGGCCGCGTCTGGAGGGACGAGGTCCGGATCGTCGGGCAGGCTGACGTGGAACCCGGCGCGACCGTCGAGGCTCTCCGGGTCGTCCGGATCCAGGGCCTCGCCCAATCGCAATGCGCGACCGAGCGGCCCAGGACTTGTCGAGCCCGGCGCTTCCGTGGCCGGCGCGAGGGTCGGTGGGGACGTCGGTGGCGTCTCGCCGAGGATCAGCCGCAGCCCCGGCAGGCCGAGGCCGACCGCCCCGGCGATGGCCGCGACCGCGAGCAGGGCCACGAGCGCGAGCACCAACGCTCGGCGCGCCGACCGAGCGCCAGGCAGCCACCAGCGCGGCAACCAGGACCAGGCCCCTCGCTCACCGGGAACGGGCAGCGTCCCGGCTCGCACACGGACCGCGGTGGCGAGGTCGGGTTCACCCGCGGCGCCGGCGCTAGGCCACGCGATCGCGGGCGAGAGGCCGACGAGGGTGGCCCCGAGCTCGATGTCGGAGAGCTGGTGGAGGCGCCGATCAGCCATCGGTCGGTCCCTCGTCCAGCTCCGCCAGCACGCCACGAAGGCGACCGAGCGCGCGCGACGTTCGCGACTTGACCGTGCCGGGACGCAACCCAAGGGTCTCGGCGGTCTCCGCCTCGGACAGGTCGAGCAGGAAGCGGGCGCCGATCACCTCGCGATCCTCGTCGCGGAGACGACCGAGCGCGGCGAGGAGCGTCCGACGCGTCTCTGCCGCCAGGACCTCCGTCTCTGGGGAGCTGGCGACGACATCGCGCGACTCGGCGATCGAGGCGCGTTCGGCGAGACCGGCGCGGCGGACCGCCGAGCGGCGTCGGTTCCGTCCCTCGTTGGCCACGATCCGGAGCAGCCAGGGCCGGACGGGCGCACCATCGCGAAAGCGAGAGAGTGCGGCATAGGCCTTCACGAAGGCGTCCTGGACAGCATCGGCAGCGTCGGCCTCCGGGGCGACGAGATACGCGGTGCGCAGGGCGACATCCTGATACCGGCGCACGAGCTCCTCGTACGCCCGGACATCGCCGGTTCGCGCGCGGCTGATCAGTTCGGCGTCTTCCAGCTGGGACCTCCGCTGTCAACCGTACCTCGTACACCGGGCGATCCCAACCGGTTCCCCGGGGGCGTGAGCGGACGCAATCCGGTGGCGTGAGCGAGCCCTCGGAAGCCACAACGCGTCGCACCGCCGCTACTGGCACGGCCCCGGCGCGCCAGTAGGCCCCCCGGTTTGGGCCGCGTGGACCCCGACATCGCCGGCGGTGACCCCTAGACTCGGCTCCATGCGTGTCGTACCCGCCGAAGAGGCCGTCGCCGGAATCGAATCCGGTCACCAGATCTATCTCCAATGCGCCGCCGCGACGCCGTCGGTGCTCCTGGACGCGCTCGTGGCGCGGGCGCCGGAGCTCGAGAACGTCCGCGTGGTCCACATGCACTGCGAAGGGCCCGGGCCGCACCTGCGACCGGAGATGGCGCCCCATTTCCGTCATCGCGCGTTGTTCATCGGGCCCAATGCCCGCGAAGCCATCGCCGACGGTCGCGCCGAGTTCGTCCCGGTCTTCCTGTCGGACATTCCGCGCCTGTTCGACTCGGGGATGCTCCCGCTGGACGCGGTGTTCGTGAACGCGACGCCGCCCGACGCCCACGGATTCTGCTCGCTCGGCACCTCGGTCGAAGCGATGCACGCCGCGATCCGAGCGGCGAAACAGGTCATCGTCCAGTTCAACCGGTCGATGCCGCGGACGCTCGGCGACAGCTTCATCCACGTCTCGCAGATCGACCTCGCGGTCGAGTGCGACCAGCCGCCGTATGCCCACCCCGTGGGGGCGATCGGTGACGTCGAACGGCGGATCGGCGAGCACATCGCCGAGCTCGTGCCCGACGGGGCCACGCTCCAGCTCGGGATCGGGGCCATCCCGGCCGCCACCGCCCTCGCCCTGACCGACAAGAAGGATCTCGGCATCCACACCGAGATGTTCACCGACTCGATCGTCGACCTGGTCGAGGCGGGCGTGATCACGGGAGCCCGCAAGGAACGCAACCGCGGCAAGATCGTGGCTTCGTTCATGATGGGCACGCAGCGGCTGTACGACTTCGTCCACGACAACCCCGAAGTCGAGATGCGGCCGGTCGAATTCACCAACGACACGCACGTGATCCGCTCGTTCAGCCGGATGGTGGCGATCAACTCGGCGATCGAGGTGGACCTGACGGGACAGGTGGTGGCGGACTCGATCGGACACCGGCTCTACAGCGGCGTCGGCGGCCAGATGGACTTCGTGCGGGGAGCAGGGCTGGCCACGGAGGGCAAGGCGTTCATCGCGCTGCCGTCGACGGCGGCCAAGGGCGCGCATTCGCGGATCGTGTCCTCGCTCAAGGAGGGCGCCGGCGTGGTGACCACCCGGGCGCACGTGCGGCAGGTCGCCACCGAATGGGGCGTGGCCGAGCTCTTCGGCAGGAGCCTGTGCGAGCGGGCAAAGGCGCTGATCGCGATCGCGCACCCCGACTTCCGCGACCAGCTATCGGCCGAGGCGCGCGCGCTCCACTTGATCTAGCGACCGAGCGCCCGGCCCGGTGCAGCCCAGCCGCTCACCCGGCCAGGGCACGTTGGGGTTTGCGGCGGACGCCGGGCGTCCCCTCCGACGTCCACCGTGCACGGATCGTAGGCCGGCGGGGTGGACGTCCGGGAGGACCGAATGGCCCGATTTCTCGGGACCTCTGACCGGTAGGAACACGTTCCTGCCCGGGTTGACGAAACGGTCGAGTCAGGCGACGGGCGCGAGCCTGACCTCGAGGAGTTCGATCTCGGCGGTGTGGGCGCGCGGGGAGACGTCGCCGCACGCCGGACAGGCCGCGGCGACGGCGTCGATCAGGTCGTCATGCCCGAGGCTGCCGTCGAACCCACAGTCGCACCGCAGCCGGATGTCGAACGCCGACGTGTCGAGCGCTGCGGCTGCCAGGTTCGAGCCTTCGGTCAGCATCGTGAAGGCCTGGCGCAGGACCGACTCCGGGACGGTCGAGGCGTGGCGGACGCGGACGAGCTCGACCGGTCGACCCGCGGCCCGCTCCGCGCAGACGTCCACGAGCTGGGCGACCAGCGAGACCTCATGCATGGCTGGATCCGGTGACGCCTTGTGGCTCCGCGGCAGCGGTCCGGTGCACGAGCCGGGCAATCACGTCCATCACGTCGTCAACGACGCGCTCGACCGCCGGCGACAGCCGCTCGCCGACCTCGAGCGAGGCGACCCCGACACCGATCACGTGGACCTCCGGCGCCCGACCGTACAGCTCGCGCGCCAGGGCGACGAGGTTCGGCGGCCCGAGGTGGTGCGACCAGGTCGTGCCGGTCCCGCCGGCGGGGTCCACGCGCTCGACAGCGATGGTACCGGCGGGCGGACCGGATCGCGCGTCGACGAGCACGACCAGGTCGGCGCGGCTGACGTCGAGCGCCAGCTCGGGGGTGAGCTGGTGTCGCTGGAGGACCTCGATGCCGGCGAACCGCGGATCGGCGGCCACGCGCCCCGCGATCACCCAGCCGATGCCGTCGTCGCTGCGGAGCGGGTTCCCGTAGCCGACGACGAGCGAACCGAGGTTCGCGAGCGAACTGAGGTTCGCTGGGACGGTCACCGCATCAGCTCGTCGAGCAGCGCGCCGTCGGGCCCGATGAGCTGGATCTGCAGGGGCATCTCGCCGAGCGCGTGAGTCGAGCAGGACAGGCACGGATCGAAGCAGCGGATCACCGCCTCGACGCGGTTGAGCATCGGCTCCTCCAGGTGCGCGCTCTTGACGTACCGCTTCGCCACCTGGAGGACGCTCCGGTTCATCGCCAGGTTGTTGTGGCCGGTGGCGATGACCAGGTTCGCCCACTCGACGATCCCGTCATCGTCGACCCGGTAGTGGTGGATGAGCGTGCCGCGAGGCGCCTCGGACACGCCGATCCCCTCGTTGCTGTTGATCCCCGCGAACGAGCGGACGCGCGGCGACAGGATGTCCGGGCCGCGCAGCAGCTCCTCGATCCGCTCTGCGGCGCAAAGTGTGTCGATGAGCCGGGCGTAGTGGTAGTGGAACGAGCTACTGGGAACTCGACCCAGTCGTCGGCGGAACTCGTCGAGTTCGATGTCGGCGCGCGGCGTACCAGCCTGACCCGCCACGATCAGGCGCGCCAGGGGGCCGACCCGGTAGACCCCGTCCGGGTAGCCGAGCACCTTCCAGTAGGTCGACTTCAGGTATGACCAGGGCTCGACCGCCTCGCCGAGGTAATCCTGGTAGCCGCGCGGGTCGATCCGGTCCGCGAGGAGGTGCCCGTCGGCGTCCATGACCCGCAGCGAGCCGTCGTAGTACTCGATGTTGCCGTCCTGGTCGACGAGGCCCATGAACGCCGACCGGAAGTCGCCGAACGTCGATGCCTCCTCCTCCCATTGGAGGATCGAGGATTTGTACCAGGCCAGGGCTCGCTCGATCGCGGCGATCGCCTCGGGGATCGTCGACAGGATCCGGTCCCGAGTCTCCTCGGCGAGCGGCGCATCGACGCCACCCGGCACGACCCACGCCGGGTGGATCCGCTTGCCGCCGAGCCATTCGATGATCTGCTGACCGAACCGTCGGACGCCGACGCCGTCACGGGCCAATTGGGGGTTCGCCTGGGCGACCCCGATGATGTTGCGCTTCGCCGGATCGGCGTCAAAGCCGAACAGGAGGTCCGGCGACGACAGGTGGAAGAAGCTCAGCGCGTTCGACTGGACCATCTGGGCGAGGTTCATCACCCGGCGCAGGTCCGCCCCGGTCGGCGGCGGCTCCACCGCGAGAATCTGGTCGCATGCCTTCGACGACGCGATCAGGTGGCTGACAGGACAGATACCGCAGATCCGGGCCATGATCGATGGCATCTCGTGGATCGGGCGGCCCTGGACTATTCGCTCGAACCCCCGGAACTGGGTGACGTGGAACTGGGCATCGGTCACCTCGCCGGCGTCGTCGAGGTGGATCGTGATCTTGCTGTGCCCCTCGATCCTCGTGATCGGGTCGATGACGATCTGGCTGGTCATTGTCGCCTCATCGCCCGAATCGGGCGCCTGCGCTGGTCGGCGTCCGGCCCTCGAGGAGGTCGATCAGCGCGCCATAGATGATATCTGCCGACGGCGGACAGCCGGGCAGGAAGACGTCGACATCGACGACCATGTGGACGGGGCGGGCCATCGGCAGCAGGGCCGGCACGACATTGAGCGGGATCCCTGGGTTCAGCGTCACGTTCTCGATGTACGCCCGTTCGAGCAGGGGCCGGACCCCGATCGGGTTGCGCATCCCCGGCACGTTGGCTGTGACCGCGCAGTCCCCGAACGAGACGAGCGTTTTCGTCCGCTCCCGAACGAGCATGATCTTGTGGAGGTCGTCCTCCGACGACACCGCCCCCTCGACGAGGCAGACGTCGACGTCAAGCGGGTACTCCTTGGTGTCGACGAGCGGGCTGTAGACGATGTCGGCGATCGCGGCGACCTCGAGCAGTCGCTCGTCCATGTCCAGGAAGGACATGTGACAACCGGAGCAGCCGTCGAGCCAGACCGTGGCGATACGCGGCTTGCTCATCGCTGCCGGGCCTCGCCACCGTGCGCCTGGAGGTAGGGGAGGAACGGCCGTCGTTCCTTGCTGCCCTCGGCGATCGAACGACCCTTCTCGAACAGGGCCCCGGTCGGGCAGACCTGGACGCACTTGCCGCAGCTCGTGCAAGTCGTCGAATCGCCCCACCGCCTGCCCATGTCGGTCACGACCCGCTCGTTGATCCCTGAGCCCATGACGCCCCACGTGTGGGCGCCCTCGATCTCGCCGCAGACCCGCACGCAGCGGACGCACATGATGCAGCGGTTATGGTCGATCGCGAACAGTGGATGACTGGCATCGATGCCGACCGATGGATTGATGATCGGCAGCTCGAAGTGATCGACCCTCATCTCCTCGGCGAGGTCCTGGAGCTCGCAGTGGTTGTTGGCGACGCAAATGGCGCAGATGTGGTTGCGCTCGACGAACATCATCTCCGTGATCGTCTGCCGGTACTCGACGAGCTGATCGGAGACCGTCGTGACCTCCATGCCCTCGACGACGGCGGTCGTGCAGGCCGGGGCGAGCTTGTTGGAGCCCGCGATCTCCACGACGCAGAGCCGGCATGAGCCCGTATCCGACAGGCCGTTGAGATGACACATCGTCGGGATGTGGATCCCATTCTCGGTCGCGACGGAGAGGATCGACTGGCCGTCGTTGCCGGCGACATCGGCGCCGTCGATCCGCAGCGTGTGAACGCTCACGCGAGCACCGCCTGCTCCTCGATCGCGCAGGCGCCGACGGGACAGACGCGATCCTGGATGTGGGCGACGTACTCGTCGCGGAAGTAGCGCAGGGTGCTGAAGATCGGGTTCGGTGCCCCCTGGCCCAGGCCACACAGGCTCGTCCGCCCGACCATCGCGGCAAGTCGTTCCATCCGGTCGAGGTCGCCCATGACCGCCCGGCCGCTCGCGATCGAGTCCAGCATCATCCAGAGCTCCGTCGTGCCGACCCGGCACGGAACGCACTTGCCGCAGGACTCCTCGCGCATGAAGTCCATGAAGAACCGCGCGACATTGACCATGCAGGAGGTCTCGTCCATGACGATCATCCCGCCCGAGCCCATGAACGACCCGACCCCGGTCAGCGACTCGTAGTCCACCGGCATGTCGAGGAACTGGGCGGGGACGCAGCCGCCCGCCGGGCCCCCGGTCTGGACTGCCTTGAAGGCGCGGCCGTCGACGATCCCGCCGCCGATGTCGTAGACGATCTCGCGCAGGGTCGTGCCCATCGGCACCTCGACGATCCCGGTGTTGACGACGCGGCCTGCGATCGCGAAGACTTTCGTGCCCTTGCTCGTCGCGGTCCCGATCGAGGCGAACCAGTCGCCGCCGTTGCGAATGATCGGTGCGATGTTCGCAAAGGTCTCGACGTTGTTGATGAGCGTCGGCCGGTCCCACAGGCCGGCGACGGCAGGATACGGTGGCCGCGGGGTGGGTGTGCCCCGCCCGCCCTCGATCGAGGCGATGAGCGCCGTCTCCTCGCCGCACACGTACGCGCCGGCGCCGAGCCGGACGTCGACCTCGAATGAGAATTCCGTGTCCATGATCGAGGTGCCGATGTAGCCGGCCCGGACGGCGTCCCGGATCGCCTTCCGGACCCGGCTCACCACGAGCGGGTACTCGCCGCGGCAGTAGACATAGCCGAAGCTGGCCCCGACCGCATAGGCCGCGATCGCCATGCCCTCCAGGACTCGGTGCGGATCACTCTCGAGGATGCTCCGGTCCATGAACGCCCCGGGGTCGCCTTCGTCCGCATTGCAGATGACGTACTTCGGCGAGCCGTCTGCCTTGGCGACGGTGTTCCATTTGAGTCCGGTCGGGTAGCCGGCGCCGCCGCGGCCGCGCAGCCCGCTGCGGGTTATCTCCTCGCGGACCTCGGCAGGCGTCTTCTGCGTGATGACCGTACGAAGGCCCTCATAGCCACTGCGCTCGACATAGTCCGCGACGTTCTCGGGATCTACGCGCCCGAAGTTCTCTGTCGCGATCCGGACCTGGCTCGCGAAGAACGGCTCGTTTGTTGCACGGTCCGCGCCTGGCGCGACGGTCGACAGCGTGTTCACGATGCCGTCCAGGTCGTCGGGCCGGACATGGCGGAAGAGCTCGCCGGTTTCGGGGATCCGGACGAGCGGGCCCGCGGCGCACAACCCGAGACAACCGACACGTTTGACCGAGATGTCGGTGATCCCGGCGTCCGTGATTCGTTCGCCGAGTCCGATCAGGATGTCGTGCGATTGGGTCGACAGGCAGCTGACGGCCTCGCATACGTACGCCGACGCTCGTACGGGCGTATCGACCCGCCGTCCGGGAGCGGTCCGCTGACTCTCCGGCTGCCGCGGGTCAGGGGCGGGCGACGACTCGTTCACAGCCGTCCCAGCTGGGCAAGGAGATCACGGGCATCCACGCGATCCTTGACCTGGCCGTCGACGATGGCGGCCGGCGCGAGGCTGCACGAGCCAAAGCAGCGGCCGGTCAGGAGGGAGATCTTGCCGTCGGCGGTCGTCTCATGCGGTTCCAGCCCGAGCCCAGCCTGCAGCGTCGCGAGGATCTCGGTCGCGCCGTTGATGTAGCAGGCGGTACCGGTGCACACGACGCAGGTGTGCTCGCCTTGCGGCTTGAGGTGGAAGTAGTGGTAGAAGGTGGCGACGCCGAATACCGTCGACGGAGGCACGCCGAGGCTGTCGCCGACGTAGCGAAGGGCGTCGTCGTCGAGGTAGCCGAACGCCTCCTGGGCGGAATGGAGCGCTTCGATCAGGGCATCGCGGCGGTTCCCGAGTCGGCGCATACGGGTTTCGACGATGCGCCAGCGCTTGTCCTCGGTCGGCGGCTCGGGCTTGGCGGTGCGGACGGGCACGATCCCTCCAATGAGGCATCAGTAAGGCGCCAGATCGGGGACATTGTCGACGCGAACGATCAGCGTCGAGACCCTACCACGACCGCCGTGGTCATGCCGTTGGCCTCCCGGCCCGCCTGTGCCGGGCCCCGGGAGCCCGTTCACAATGCTCGATGGCCCCCGAAATCGGGTCCTTCGGTCCGCGGCGCTGAGGGGCCATCCGGGCGATGATGGCCGTTGCACAAGCGCTCGACATCGGCCCGACCCGACCACGAACGCGACCAACCGACCCAGAAGGAGTCCGCCCGTGGCCCAGTTCGAGTGTCTCGACGGCAACGAGGCGACGGCCCGGGTCGCCTATGCGCTCAGCGAAGTGATCTCGATCTATCCGATCACGCCGGCCTCCGGGATGGCCGAGCACTGCGACGACTGGTCGGCGGCGGAACGTCCGAACCTGTGGGGCAAGGTCCCCGACGTCATCGAGATGCAGTCCGAGGCGGGAGCGGCGGGAGCGCTGCACGGGGCCCTCCAGAAGGGCGCGCTGGGTACGACCTTCACCGCGTCGCAGGGATTGCTGCTGATGGTCCCCAACATGTTCAAGATCGCGGGCGAGCTGACCCCCACGGTCATCCACGTCGCCGCGCGCACGATCGCGACGCACGCCCTGTCGATCTTTGGGGACCACAGCGACGTCATGCACACGCGGGCGACCGGCTGGGCGATGCTCGCCGCCGGCTCGGTCCAGGAGGCCCACGACTTCGCGCTCGTTGCCCATGCCGCGACCCTGCGCAGCCGGATCCCGTTCCTCCACTTCTTCGACGGCTTCCGCACCAGCCACGAGATCAACAAGATCGCCGTCCTCGACCACGACGACATGCGGGCGCTGGTCCGCGACGAGGACGTCCTGGCCTTCCGCCGGCGAGGGATGACGCCCGACGCCCCGGTCGTGCGCGGCACGGCCCAGAACCCGGACGTCTTCTTCCAGGCGCGCGAGGCCTGCAATCCATACCACCTCGCGGTGCCCGGGATCGTCCAGGGCGTGATGGACGAGCTGGCAACGCGGACCGGCCGCCAGTACGGGCTGGTCGACTACCACGGCGCCCCCGATGCCGAGCGGGTCGTGATCGTGATGGGTTCGGCGGCCGGTGCCGTCGAGGAGACGGTCGACAGCCTTGTCGCGGCCGGCGAGAAGGTCGGAATGCTCCGGATCCGCCTGTTCAACCCGTTCCCGGCGGAAGAGCTGCTGACCGCCCTGCCCCAGACGGTCCGCTCCATTGCCGTCCTCGACCGGACCAAGGAGCCGGGTGCCGTTGGGGAGCCGCTCTATCTCGAGACGGTCGCGGTGCTCAACGAGGCGATGGACAGCGATTCGCCGCGCTTCGCGGCCATGCCGCGGGTGATCGGCGGACGGTACGGGCTGTCCTCGAAGGAGATGACGCCGTCGATGATCAAGCCGATCTTCGAGGAGCTCGCCGCGGCACGCCCGAAGCGCCACTTCACGGTCGGCATCTTTGACGACGTGACCCACCTGAGCCTGCCGATTGATCGCGAATTCCACCTCGAGCGACCCGCGGGTGAGGTCCAGGCGATGTTCTTCGGCCTCGGTTCCGACGGGACCGTCGGCGCGAACAAGGCCTCGATCAAGATCATCGGCGAGAGCACCGACCTGTACGCCCAGGGCTACTACGTCCTCGACTCCAAGAAGTCGGGTTCGGTCACCGTATCGCACCTGCGCTTCGGGCCTCAGCCCATCCGGTCCACCTATCTGATCGAAGAAGCCGACTTCGTTGCCTGCCACCAGTTCGGCCTCCTCGGTCGGATGAAGGTGCTCGAGACGGCCAAGCAGGGCGCCACGTTCCTGCTCAATGCGCCATACAGCCCGGACGAGGTCTGGGAGCATCTCCCGGGCGGCGTCCAGCAGATCCTGATCGACAAGGAGATCGACTTCTGGGTGATCGACGCCCTCGCGATCGCGGCGGAGGCCGGGATGGGCGGCCGGATCAACACGGTCATGCAGCCGTGTTTCTTCCAGCTCGCCGGGATCCTGCCACCGGATGAGGCGATCAGCCAGATCAAGGCGTTCGTCGAGAAGACGTACGCCAAGCGCGGGCCGGCCGTCATCGCGCGCAACTTCGAGGCGATCGATAGCTCGCTGGCGCGGCTTACGCATGTCCCGCTCGGCGTCCGCACCAACGACATCCCGACGATCCCGCCGGTCTCCGCCGACGTCCCGGATTTCGTCGCCCGGTTCACCTCACGGCTCATGGCCGGCGAGGGCGATCAGCTCCCGGTCAGCGCGATGTCCGCGGACGGCACATTCCCGACCGGAACGACGCAGTACGAGAAGCGCTCGATCGCCCAGATGATCCCGATCTGGGACCAGTCGATCTGCATCGACTGCGGCAAGTGCGCCATGGTTTGCCCGCACGCCACGATCCGGATGAAGGTCTTTCCCGAGGCCGCGGTCGCGGCCGCGCCTGGAGCCTTCCTCCACAAGGAGTTCAAGTCCCGCGACCTGCCGGGTCACCGGCTGACGATCCAGGTCGCGCCCGACGACTGCACCGGTTGCGGCGTGTGCGTCGACGTCTGCCCGGCCAAGAGCAAGACGGATGTCAGCCACAAGGCCATCAACATGGAACCGATCGCGGACCACGTCGATGTCGAGCGCGAGCGCTGGGACTTCTTCCAGTCGATCGCGCCCCTCGATCGAAGCCTCATCGCCCACGACACGATCAAGGGCAGCCAGGTCCTCGAGCCCCTGTTCGAGTTCTCCGGTGCCTGCGGCGGCTGCGGCGAGACGCCCTACCTCCGGCTGGTCAGCCAACTCTTCGGCGACCGGATGATCATCGCCAACGCGACCGGTTGCTCGTCGATCTATGGCGCCAACCTGCCGACCACGCCCTGGACGGTCAACGCCGCCGGACGCGGCCCCGCCTGGAACAACTCGCTGTTCGAGGACAACGCGGAGTTCGGGCTCGGCATGCGCCTGGCCCTCGATTCGCAGACCGATCACGCGCGACAGCTGCTCGAGCGGCTCTCGCCACAGCTCGGCGCCGAGTTCGTCCGCGAGATCCTGGACGCGAACCAGGACGACGAGCCGGGCATCGACCTGCAGCGGGCACGGGTGGATCGACTGCGAGACGCGCTCACGCGGATCGACGGTCCCCTGGCATCGGACGCGCAGCATCTGCTCGCGCTGGCCGGCGACCTCGTCCGCAAGAGCGTCTGGATCATCGGTGGCGACGGCTGGGCGTACGACATCGGCTTTGGCGGCGTCGACCAGGTGCTCTCGTCGGGCCGCAACGTCAACATCCTGGTCCTCGATACGGAGGTCTACTCCAACACGGGTGGCCAGGCGAGCAAGGCCACGCCGCGGGGCGCGGTCGCGAAGTTCTCGGCCGCCGGCAAGGGTACCCAGAAGAAGGACCTCGGCGCGATCGCCCGCTCGTACGGCAACGTGTACGTGGCCCAGGTCTCGATGGGGGCGAACGACCTGCAGACGACCAAGGCGCTCCTCGAGGCCGAAGCCTGGCCGGGGCCGTCCCTGGTCATCGCGTACAGCACCTGCATCGCGCACGGCATCGACATGAGCATGTCGATGTCCCATCAGAAGGATGCGGTCAAGAGCGGCTACTGGCCGCTGTACCGCTACCGCCCGTCCGAGGCCGACGGCGGCACGCCGTTCAAGCTCGATTCGGGGGCCCCGACGATCCCGATCCGCGATTTCGTCGCGACCGAGACGCGGTTCGCCGTCCTCCAGCGGACCCATCCCGAGCGAGCCGCCGAGCTCGCCGAGCTGGCCCAGGCGGACGCCGATGAGCGCTGGCACTACTACCAGCAGCTGGCCGGCATCGAGCGGACGGTGCCGCACATCCACCAGCCCGACCCGGACGTCGTGCCCGAGGTCGAGAGCGACGCAGGCTACCGCTACGAGCGCGAGGGAGACAGGACATGACCGTTGATCTCACCACGCGGTACCTGGGGCTCGAGCTCCGGTCACCGATCGTCGCCTCCGCGGCGCCGCACAACGCCGAACCGGCGATGGCCGCGCGTCTCGAGGCGGCGGGTGTGGGTGCCATCGTCCTGCCGTCCCTGTTCGAGGAGGAGATCGTGGCCGAGGAGATCGGCCTGAGCCGGTCCCTCGAGCAGGGGACGGAACAGTTCGCCGAGGCCCTCAGCTACTTCCCGGCCGTCAACTCGTTCGTCGGGGCGGCTGATCGCTACCTCGCCGCGATCCGGCAGCTCAAGGCGCACGCGGGTGTGCCGATCATCGCCAGCCTCAATGCGACCACCGCCGGCGGCTGGGTGCGCTACGCACAGGATATCGAGGAGGCCGGCGCCGACGCCCTCGAGCTCAACCTGTATCGGGTGGCGGCCGACCCGCGCAGGACGGCCTTCGAGATGGAAGCAGCCGACATCCAGTTGATCCATAGCGTTCGGACGTCGGTGACCATTCCGCTCGCGGTCAAGCTCGCCCCGTATTACTCGGCGCTCGCGAACTTCGCCTACCACGCCGCGGAAGCGGGGGCCGAGGGCCTCGTGTTGTTCAACCGCTTCTACCAGCCGGACATCGACATCGAGTCCGGTGACGTAGTCCCGCGGATCGAGCTGAGCCAGGCCTCGGAGCTGCGCCTGCCCGTGCGCTGGATCGGCATCCTGCGACCCCAGCTCGGCGCCGGCGTGTCGCTGGCCGCGAGCTCGGGTGTCCAGAGCGCGACGGATGTGGTCAAGGCGCTCATGGTCGGCGCCGACGTGGTGATGATGACCTCGGCGCTCCTGCGCCACGGTCCCGACTACGTGGGCACGGTCCTGGCGGGTCTGCGGGCGTGGTTGACGGAGCACGAGTACACCTCGGTCCATCAGCTGATCGGCAGCGCCACGGCCGCCCGGGTCACCCACCCGGACGCCTTCGAGCGTGCCAACTACCTGTCGACGCTCCGCTCGTGGACGACGCCCCAGGAGCTCACCTCGACGGCGCCGGGCGGCTGACGCCCCGCGCCCGCCGCGGCGTCCGGTGCCGCGCCCACCGCCGCGCCGGTCGCCACTCGCGGCAGATGGCCCCTCGCGATGTGCCGGTCGGCCCGTCCGGGCGTCACCGATGGCACTGCCGCGCATTCACCTTCCGACCCTATGTTGGCCTCACGGCTGGTAGTGGTCCAGGAGGATGACATGGTGCGCGACGGCAGCAGTGACAACGGGACGACCGGGGTGGTCGAAGCCCTGGATCGAACGTGGTTCGGTGCTGCACTGGGCCCCGAGACCCAGGCCCGTCTGGCCGGCCTGGCGCGCATCGAGCACGCGCCGGCGGGACAGGTGCTCCTGCGCGAGGGTGAGTACACCGAGGACGTGTCGATCGTCATGTCCGGTCGGATCGCGCTGCGCATGCTGGTCCCGGAGCGGGGGATGGTCACCATCCTGACGGTCGAGCCCGGCGACGTCCTCGGCTGGTCGGCGCTCCTCCCGCCCCATCGCGCCACGTGCCACGCCTTTGCCATCGAGGACACGACGCTCCTCGCGCTCCGTGGCGAGGACCTGCGCGCCATGTTGCGGGCCGACCACGCCCTGGCGGCCAACGTCTATCCGCGGGTCCTGCAGGCCGTGGCTCGTCGCCTCGCCGCCACCCGCTTTCAGCTCCTCGACCTCTTCGCCAGGGAGCCGGTCCCGTCGGAAGTGCACCCGTGGTGATTGGTTCCCAGATGGCCGCTGCGCCGGTGCCCGACACCGCGACCCAGGCGGCGGCCCTCGACGACGGCGCCGCGTTGCCAAGGAGCGGGCCGTGGTTTCTGCTCCGGGCCAACCTGCAGGTCCTGATCGACGAGCTCCGCGCGGACGACCGCAAGGTCATCGGCCCGACCGTCGAGGACGGCGCGATCGTCTACGACGAGATCACGACGGTCGCCGACCTGCCCGAGGGCTGGGGCGATGTCCAGGACGCCGGGCAATACCGCCTGACCCGACGGCGCGATCGCGAGCTCTTCAGCTTCAACATGGGTCCGGCCAGCTGGAAACAGTTCACCTTCCCGCCGGTCGTGCCGCTCAACGTCGGGCGGCGCGAGGGCCGCGAAGTGACGTTCGAGCCGGCACCGATCGATCCGCCGCGCCTCGCGTTCCTCGGTGTCCGCGGCTGTGAACTCGCTGCGCTCGGCATCCAGGACCGCGTGTTCCTCGGTGGGCCCTACACCGACGAGGACTACCGCGCGCGCCGCGCAGCCGCCTTTGTCGTGGCGGTCAACTGCACCACCGCGGCGCCGACCTGCTTCTGCACGTCGATGGGCACGGGTCCCGAGATCCGGGGTGGGCATGACCTCGTCCTGACCGAGCTGGACGAGGGCTTCGTGGTCCGCGCCGGCTCCGCCGAAGGTGCGGACCTGTTGGCCAGGCTGCCGGTCAAGGCCGCCGACGCGGGGCAGATCTTCCGCGCGACGAGTGCCGTCGGCAAGGTCGCGGCCGCGATCGGGGACCCGCTTCCGACCGCCGGGCTGCACGATCGGCTGCTCGCCCAGTTCGATAGCCCACGTTGGGCCGAGATCGCCGAGCGGTGCCTGACGTGCGCCAACTGCACGCTCGTCTGCCCGACCTGCTTCTGCACCAGTGTGACCCAGCGCTCCGATCTCGACGGTCACACGTCGACTTCCGAGCGCGTCTGGGACTCCTGCTTCACCTCGGGCTTTGCGCGCGTCGCGGGCGGCAGCTTCCGCAACCGGCCGCGAGACCGCTACCGCCAGTGGCTGACCCACAAGTTCGCCACCTGGATCGACCAGTTTGGGACCTTCGGCTGCGTCGGATGCGGCCGGTGCATCGCCTGGTGCCCGGTCGGCATCGACGTCCGCAAGGAGCTGATGGCCATCGCGCCATCGCTCGAGACGCGTCCGGAGCCCGCGCCGGTTCGCCCGATCGCGGCGTCGCCGACCGAATACGCGACCGCCCGGATCCGGGCCATCCGGTCCGAGGCGGCCGACGTCTCCACCCTCGTCATCGACAGCGTCGGTCAGGCGTTCGTCACCGGCCGGCCTGGGCAGTTCGCGATGATCGCGCTGCCCGCCTATCCGCCCATGCCGATCTCGATCTCGCGCTACCTGCCCGACGGCATCGAGCTGACGATCCGGGCCGCCGGCCCGGCGACCGCCCGCGTCATCGAGCTCGGCGCCGGTGCGGAGCTCGGGGTGCGCGGCCCCCTCGGGACCGGCTGGCCGCTCGAGCAGGCCGTTGGACGCGACATCGTCATCGTCACCGGCGGGATCGGCCTCGCGCCGCTCCGGCCGCTGGTGGACGCCATCCGCGCGCAACGCGACCGCTTCGGCGTCGTTCGCCTCTATTACGGGGCGCGCACGCCCGCCGACATGCTCTATCGCACGGAGCTCGACCACTGGGCGGCCAACGCCCGGATCGACGTGGCGCTGACCGTGGACCGCGGCGACGACCGCTGGAAGGGCCCGGTGGGTGTCGTCACCCAGCTCTTCGACCGCGCCACCTGGGACGGCAGCCGTGCCGTCGCGTTCGTGTGCGGGCCCGAACGGATGATGCAGGCAACCGCCGAGTCGCTCGAAGAACGCGGCCTCAGCGACGACCGCATCTTCGTCACACTCGAGCGCCACATGGAATGCGGCATCGGCCTGTGCGGCCATTGCCAGATGGGGAGGCTCTTCGTGTGCAAGGACGGGCCGGTCTTCTCGATGGCCGACCTTGGCCAGGTCTTTGGGCGGGAGGGCATCTGATGACGACCGCCGTCATGAGCAAGCCTGCCGTCGGCATCGTCAAGTTCGCGTCGTGCGATGGCTGCCAGCTCTCGCTGCTGGATCTCGAGGACGAGCTGCTCGACGTCGTCGGCAAGTTCGACATCGTGGAGTTCCCCGAGGCGAGCTCCAGCCGCTCGCTCGGGCCGTACGACGTCCTGCTGGTCGAGGGCGCCATCAGCACCGAGGATCAGCTCCGTGAGATCACCGAGCTCCGCACCAAGGCCAAGACCCTGGTGACGATCGGCGCCTGCGCGAGCTACGGCGGCATCCAGGCGCTCCGCAACTGGCTCGATCACGACGCGGTCCGGGCCGCGGTCTACGCGCACCCCGAGTTCATCGAATCGATGGCCACCGCGACCCCGGTTCGCGAGCACGTCAAGGTCGACGCGGAGCTCCACGGCTGCCCGATCAACCAGGACCAGCTGCGCGAGCTGCTCGCCTCGGTAGCCCTCGGTCGGCGACCGCAGATCCGCGAGGAAGCGGTCTGTCTCGAGTGCAAGCGCCGGGGCAACGTGTGTGTCCTCGTCGCGTCCGGGATCCCGTGTCTCGGCCCGGTCACCCAGGGCGGCTGCGGGGCTCTGTGCCCGGCCTACGCTCGTGGCTGCTACGGCTGCTTCGGTCCGAAGGAGCTGGCCAACGCGCAGAGCCTGGCGACGAGCTTCATGGTGGATCGCGATCCGGCCGACGTCGGTCGCCTGTTCGCCGGTTTTACCGCCTACGCCGAACCATTCCGCTCGATCGTCACCGAGCTGGGAGGCACCCGCGTGGATCCGGCCGGGCCGGCGGCGGCGCGACGGACCGACGGAGGGCACGCCTGATGCACGTAACCCCCGAGATCGACGCTCCGGGCGGCCCGCGACCCGGCATCGACCACGATTTCAACGTCGCCTACATCACCCGCGTCGAGGGCGAGGGCTCGCTCCGGCTGCGCGTCCGCGACGGCGGCGTCGTCGAGGCGCGGCTGTCCATCTTCGAGGCGCCGCGTTACTTCGAACAGCTCGTCATCGGACGGACCCCCGACGAGGTCATCGACATCGTGTCGCGGATCTGCGGGATCTGCCCGGTGGCGTACCAGATGAGTGCGGTGCATGGCTTCGAGGACCTGTTCGAGGTCGAGGTCGCCCCCGAGATCCGGGCCCTCCGTCGCCTCCTGTACTGCGGCGAGTGGATCCAGTCGCACGCGCTGCACATCTACCTGCTCCACGCCCCGGACTTCCTGGGGTACCCGTCGGCCATCGCCATGGCTGCCGACCACAGGCCGATCGTGGCGCGCGGTCTCGCCATCAAGAAGGTCGGCAACCAGATCCTGAGCACCCTCGGTGGTCGTGCGATCCATCCGATCAGCGTGCGCGTCGGAGGCTTCTCGAAGGTGCCCACCGCCGCCGCGCTCGCTCCGCTCCGCGAGGCGCTGGACCGCGCGGTGGAGGCCGCCCAGGAGACCGTTCGCATGGTCGCGGGCTTTGACGTTCCCGAGTACCACCGCGAGCCCAACCTGGTCTCGCTGGTCCATCCCACCGAGTACCCGTACAACCACGGCCGGATCGTCTCGTCCGACGGCGTCGAGCTCCCGGTCGACCGCTGGGACGATGCGTTCGAGGAGATCCAGGTGGAGGGCACGAACGCCCTCCAGGCTCGCACCCACGACGGCGGGGTCTACCTGCTCGGCCCGGCCGCGCGGTTGACCCTGAGCCCGGGCACGCTCCACCCGCTGGCTGCTGACGCGTTGGTGCAGACCGGTTTCGGCGACGTCATCCGGACCAACATCTACTGGTCGATCGCGGCCCGCGCGATCGAGCTCCTGCACGCCTGCGCCGAGGCCCGCGACATCATCGACGGGTATCAGCGGCCGGCGGAGCCCCGCGTCGCGTGGACCGCCAAACCGGGTCGAGCCGCCTGGGCGACCGAAGCGCCGCGCGGGCTGCTCTTCCACCGCTACGAGCTCGACGATCGCGGTCGCATCGCCGGCGCCCAGATCGTCCCGCCGACCAGCCAGAACCAGGCGGCCATCGAGTCCGATCTGGCCGCCTTCGCCCCGAGCGTCCTCGACCTGCCGCACGAGGAAGCCACGCTCCGCCTGGAGCAACTGATCCGGAGCTATGACCCATGTATCTCCTGCGCGACGCACTTCCTGGATCTCCGGGTGGAGCGACCGACATGAACCCGACGCGCGCCGTCCGACTGCTGGTCTGCGGCAGCGCGGATCGCGGCGACGACGGCGCGGCGTTGTCGGCCGTCGCCGGCCTGCTGGCCGGCCTGCCGCCCCACCTCCTGAGCGTCATGGAGGTCCGGCGCTGCGAGCAGCTCGACCTCGAGGACCTGCTCGACCTGCCCGACACGACCGCCTGCGTGATCGCCGACGCCGTGATCGGGTTGCCGGTCGGCCAGGTCGTGACGATCCCGCTGACCGAGCTGCCCGACCGGGACGCGGCCGCCCTGCCGATCCCGCGGTCGTCGCACGTGCTGCCAATCGGCCAGCTCGTGGCCATCGCCCAGGTCATGCGCGACCGGCCGCTCGAGGGCTCGTTCGTCGGCATCGGTGGTCGATCGTTCGGCTTTGGGCGCGCCATCGGCCGGCCGGTCCGCGCCGCCCTCCCGGCCTATCGCTGCGCCATCGAGGCCGCCCTGATCAACGCAGCAGCCACGGCGGAGCGCCGGACGGTCTGACTGGGACCACCCTGTCGGAGCACGCATCAAGGCGGCACGCCGACCCGGGCCGAATGGCCCGTCGAATTTGGTCGCCCTGTCCCTGCCCCTGCCCGCCGGCGGGAGTCAGGCTGAAGTCATGATCTGGATACTCCGAGCGGCCCGATGTCGCGGGCTGCCCGCCATCGCCGAGAACGCCCGGGCCGCCGCCACGAACGTGGCGCGACTGCCCGAGGCAGGCCCCCGATGGCTCCCCCGATGACTGAGTCGCCCGGATCACGGGTTGCCGAGGCGGGGCTACCATGGCGGCGTGGCGTCGGCAGACCCGACGCCGATGGCGCCGGTCCGGCGCTGAGCTGAGG
>JBBEBJ010000045.1:24342-37882 GCA_040882425.1 Chloroflexota bacterium
GGCGTGGCGTCGGCAGACCCGACGCCGATGGCGCCGGTCCGGCGCTGAGCTGAGGGAGGATCGAGCGATGTGCCTCGGTATCCCGGGCCGAATCCTGGAGCTCCCGGCCGACCAGCCCGACCTGGGCCGCGTTGACGTGGAGGGGGTCGTTCGGGGCATCAACATGAGCCTCCTCGCCGACGACCCCCCGGTGCCCGGCGAATGGGTCCTGATCCACCTCGGGTTTGCGCTCCAGAAGATGACCGAGGCCGAGGTGGCGGAGATGCGGTCCACGCGCGAGCTCCTGGGCCTCGGCGTCGGCGTCGCAACGCAGCCGGCGATCGAGAACGACCCGACGCCGGTGCCGATCCGCGAGACCGTGTCGTGAACCCGGTCCTCGACCTCGAAACGGCCCGCACGCCAGTCATCCCGACAGACCTGCCGGAACCGCTCGACGATGGTCCGGAGATCCTGACCAACGGCGCGATCCTCTTCGCGCGGTATGCCTATCCGCCCAACGAGCTGGGTTACTGCGGGCCGCCCAACCACCGGGCGCTCCTCGACTACGGCGCGGAGGGCACCGTGGATCGCGGTCTCGTGCAGCTCGCCCAGGGGTTCGCGGGCGCCTGGCCCTATCTCGAGTTCATCGCCGGAAACACCGGCCTCCGCTCGCCGCTGGATCGGCGGGTCGTCGAGGCCTATTGGCTGGGCGGCAGCCTGCTTGACACGATCGACATGCAGGCGTTTGGCAACTCGCTGCTTGACCGCTTCCGCAAGCGCGCCGGGAAGGGTTGGGGATACCTCGCGGAGGCGATCCCGGTCGGGGCCGTGCCCAACCATGCCTTCCACGTATTCGGCGTCTACCCCTGGGTCGGGTTGCTCCACACCGGCCGCGCGGACACGCCGCTCGAGCACCTCGACAAGTGCCGGATCCGGTGGGGACAGGTGGTCGCCACCGTGGGCGACCAGGTGACCGTGCTATCGCGACCACTGACCTACGACGGCACGGACATCGGGCTCGGAGAGCGACGCCTCGAAACGGCCCGCCGCGCGGTGGACGGCGTCGGGTTCCTGAACCCCTTCCGGGCGGGCGAATGGGTCTCCCTGCACTGGGGCTGGGTCTGCGATCGGCTGAGCCGCCGCCAGCTCCATCTGCTCCGTCGCTCGACGCTCCGCCAGTTCGAGATCACCAACCGGCGGGTCGCCCACAACGGGCCCCAGACCGTCATCGGCTGACAGCGTCGCGTCCCGGAAGGAGCACCGCCACCGCGCACGCATCCCAAGCTCGCACGCCGGCAAGCGTGGAAGCCGGGCGTTCGGCGCAGGTCGAGCCCCGATGTCATCCGCTTCGCACCAGGAGTGTCCTGCGATGTCCGTTGTTCCTTCACGTCCGACCGCCCGCGGCCGGAGACCTCACCCGCGCGTCACAACCGCCGTCCTCGCAACGATCGCCTTGCTGGTCTGGGCCTGTGCCGGATCGGAGGCGACACCTTCATCGCCATCCGCGACCGCCGTCGGACCATCCGTCGAGCCTTCGTCGCCCGAGGCGACGCCTACCGCGACGCCGGTCCCGGCCCCGAGCGGCACGATCCGTCTCTATACCTCGGTCACCCAGGCCACGGTCGATGCGGTCATCGCCGGGTACTCGGACGCGCACCCGGACGTGACGGTCGAAGTCTTCCGGGCGCCGACGGGCGAGCTCGCGGCCCGCATCGCCGCGGAGCTGCGCGACGGACGGATCCTGGGCGACGTCCTGTGGCTGACTGACCCGTTGTCCGTGCAGGCCTACGCGGCGCAGGACCTGCTCCGAACCTGGGAGCCGACCGAGGCGTCCGGCATCGACCCGGCCTACCGGGGCGAGAGCTACTGGGGGACGCGCTTCCTCAACATGGTGATCGTGCGCGGCAGCGACGTCGCCGCGGGCCCGTTGTCGTGGAGCGGTCTTGCCGATCCCGCATACCGGGACGCCGCGGCGATCCCCGATCCGGGCTTCGCCGGCTCGGCCTTCGGCGCGCTCGGCTACTTCGCGCTGTCGTCGAGCACCGGGCTCGACTTCTACACCTCGCTCAAGGCCAACGGCACAGTCCAGGTCAGGACGCCCGACGAGGTGACCGCCGGCGTCGCGGAGGGTCGCTTCAAGGTCGGCATGACCCTCGACAACTCGGCGCGGACGGCCGTGACGAAGGGCTCCCCCGTGACCATGGTGTGGCCGACCGACGGCGCGATCGCGATGTACAGCCCGGTCGGGGTGGTCGATGCGACGGCGAACGCTCCGGCCGCGGAGTCGCTCGTCGAGTACGTCCTGTCCGAACCCGGCCAGGTCGCGATCGCCGGCACGGGCTGGCAGCCGATCCGGCCGTCGGCCGGCGGTCCGCCGCCCGAGGGCCCGCAGGTGTACCCGGACTGGCAGGGAGCCTTCGGACGCCAGGCAGAGCTCCTCGACAGCTATCGAGCGATCTTCGGTGGTTGAGGCGCTGCCGGTCCGGAGGGTCGCCTGGCTGACGGCCGCGGGGCTCGTCGCCGCGATCATCGGCTGGCCGATGATCCGCCTGTTCGGTGTGGCGTTCGAGCGTGGGATCGGGACCGTGCTCGAGACGCTGACCGGTCCCCAGGCGACGGCGGCGATCTGGAACAGCCTGTGGACCGGCGCGATCGTGGCTGTCCTGGCGGTGGCGAGCGGGACGGGTGCGGCGCTGCTGACCGAACGATCGGCGCTGCCGGGGCGGCGCTGGCTGCGGGCCGGTCTGCTCCTGCCGTTGCTCGTGCCCCCGTTCGTGACGGCGTTCGGGTGGGCCCGGGCATTCGGACCACGGGGCCTGACCGACCAGGTCCTGGGGGTCGCGCTGCCCGGGATGTACGGCCCGCTCGGGATCGTGGTCGTCCTCGTGGTTGCCGCGACGCCGATCTCCTACCTGATCGTCGCCGGTGCGCTGGCCAGCCGGGTCGAGCCCGACCTCGAGCGGGCCGCCCGGGCAAGCGGTGCGACGTGGCCCGAGGCGTTGTGGACGATCACCTTGCCGCTCCTTCGACCGGCGCTGCTCTCCGCGCTCGTCGTCGCCTTCGTGTTCGCGATCAACGCGTTCGGGGTGCCGGCGGTCCTCGGGACTCCCGCCGGCTTCGCGACCATCACCACCCGGCTCTACCAGGACCTCGCGCTGTCCGCGGATCCGACGGCCTTCGTCCGGGCGACGACGATGGCGGCGACGCTCGTGGTCGTGGCGCTGGTCGTGGTCGGGTCCGCCGATGCGCTCTTCGTCGGTCGCGGCGCCGCCCGAACCGCGCTCCCGTCGGGGAGCGGGTTGACCCGCGGCAGGCGAGCCGTGGCCGCCGGGCTGGGCGCGGTGATCGTGCTGACGACCCTCCTGCCGCTCGTGGCGCTGGTCCTGTCCGCCCTGACCCGGGCCACCGGTCTCGATCCCGTGCCGGCGAACTGGACGCTCGACAACTTCGCGTCGGCGCTCGATTCGCGGTTCCTCGGCGGCCTGGCTCACAGCCTCGTCCTGGCGGTTGCTGCCGCGACCGTCGTCCTCGTGCTCGGTGCCATCGGGGTGGCCGCGCGGCACGGGCGATCGCGCGCGCTGGGGACGGCGATCACCCTCGGGTTCGCGGTTCCCGGCTCCGCCCTCGCGGTGGCTGTCCTGCTGGCGTACGGCGGGTGGCTGCGCGACACGCTGGCGATCATCCTGGTCGCCTACGTCGCGAAGTTCTGGGCCCTCGGCCACCGCCAGCTGGCCGGTTCGGTCGAGCGCCTGCCCGGCGACCAGGTCCGGGCAGCCCGGGCCAGCGGCGCCGGTGCCGTGGACGCGTTCCGATCCGTCGTCGTCCCGACCCTTCGACCGTCGGTCATCGCCGCGTGGCTGGTCGTCTTCGTGTTCGCGCTGCACGAGCTCACGATGTCAAGCCTGCTCTATGGGCCCGGCAATGCGACCCTCGCCGTCATCGTGCTCAACGTCCAGCAGCTCGGCGATCCGACGATCACCGCGGCGATGGCCGTGTTGCTGGTCGGCGTGGTGGCGATCGCGGCAGTCCCGCTGGCCATCGCCGGGTTCGGGCGAGAACCCGCGAACCTTCGCGAACGGGTATCGCCATGACCGGCGCGCCGGTGCCCGCGGTTTCGTGTCGTGGCGTGACCATCGCCTACGGAGCAACGGTCGTCGTCAGCGACCTCGACCTCGTGGTCCCCCGCGGCGAGATGCTCGCGCTCCTCGGCCCGTCGGGCTGCGGCAAGACCACGATCCTCTCGGCGCTCGCCGGGTTTCTCCCGATCAGCTCGGGCGAGATCCACGTCGGCGGTCGTGCCGTCGCCGGGGCGGGCCGGCACCTGGCCCCGGAACGGCGGGATGTCGGCGTCGTCTTCCAGGGGTACGCGCTCTGGCCGCACCTGGACGCGCTTGACACGGTTGCCTATCCCATCCGGCGCCGAGGCGTCGGAGTACCCGAGGCGCGCAATCGGGCGACCGCGATCCTCGAACGGCTCGGGATCGCGCAACTGGCGCATCGCCGGCCGGCCGAGCTGTCCGGCGGCGAGCAGCAGCGTGTCGGTCTCGGTCGGGCCCTCGCACGCGAGGCAAGCGTCTACCTGTTCGACGAGCCGACGGCCCACCTCGATGCCACGCTGCGCGACCGGCTCCAGCTCGAGATCGCGGACCATCGCCTGCGTTCTGGAGCCGCCGCGATCTACGCTACCCACGACACCGCGGAGGCCCTCGCCATCGCCGACCGCGTGGCGCTCCTCCGCGCGGGGCGACTCATCCAGGAAGGGTCGCCGACGACTGTCTACGAGCGACCCATCGACCTGTGGGCTGCACGGCTGACCGGGCTCGCGTCGATCGTCGACATTCGGATCCTCGGCGCGGGCACCGGTGCCGATGCGGGCCGGATCGAGGTCGCCGGCTCGTCGCAGACGGCGGTCGTGGCGACGGCCCGCCAGCTCCCCGCAGGCGACGTGCGAGCGATCGTCCGACCCGACTGGATCCGGCTCGGGGGGACGATCCCGGGTCGGATCGAGACCGTCGCGTTTCGCGGCGCCTACACCGACTATCGGCTGGCCACCCCGGCCGGGACGATCGACCTGCGGGCGGGCGGCCCGCCGAAGGCCGAGGCCGGCGAGACGGTCGGCTGGTCGGTCGATCGCCTGTGGATCCCGGCTGAGCCGCTGGAGGCGGCGAATCGGGCGATCTGACGCGACGCGAACCCATGCAGCGGGGGCCGAACGGCCTGAACAGGGCCCGAAGTTGGCCCCCGGGTGGCGTGACCGGCGGCACTGTCAGATGCCCGTGGCCCGACTGATCCTCGGGCTATGGGGACCCTGAACCGGACCCCCTGACCCGGACCCTCGACCCGGACCCTTCCCCGGGCCGGGGGTCTCGTCCGCCCCCCCGGACTCCTCCCTTCCCGGGGATCTCGTCCGCTACGATGCCGATCATGACCACCGGTCGTGTCTTCCGCCGTTCGGCCCTGCCCGATCCACCCGTCGCCGTCGAGGCGTCGGGCTGCGTCATTCGCGACGCGGACGGCCGCGAGTATCTCGATGCCGCCGGAGGGGCGGTCGTCGTCAACGTGGGTCATGGTCGTGCCGAGGTGGCCGCGGTGATGGCGGCACAGGCCGGTCGGCTTGCCTACGTCCATGGCAGCGTCTTCACCACCGAGCCGCTCGAACGATACGCCGTCGCCGTCGCGCGTCATCTGCCGCTCGAGGGCGCCGCCATCTATCCGGTCTCGGGCGGCTCCGAGGCGATCGAGAGCGCGCTCAAGCTGGCGCGTGCCTATCACCTGGCCCGCGGCGACTCGGATCGCTGGATCGTCTTCTCTCGCTGGGGCAGCTATCACGGCAACACCCTGGGCGCCCTGGACCTGTCCGGTCGCAAGCCGCTGCGGCGGCCGTACGAGAGCTGGCTGGGCCGGTTCCGCCATGTCTCGGCGGCGTATCCATACCGGGCGGGCCTGGCCGGCTCGAATGCCCTGGGGACGGCGCACGAGCTGGCCGCCGAGCTGGATCGAGCGTTCGAGGCGGCCGGCCCGGGTACGGTGGCCGCCTTTGTGGCCGAGCCGATCGTCGGCGCGACCCTGGCGGCGGCCGTTCCGCCCGACGGCTACTGGCCGGCGATCGCCGAGGTCTGCCGCCGCCACGGGGTGCTGTTCATCGCCGATGAGGTCATGACCGGCTTTGGTCGGACCGGGCGCTGGTTCGGGCTCGACCACTGGGGCGTCCGTCCGGACCTCCTGGTCGCCGCCAAGGGCGCGACCTCCGGATACTGGCCGTTCGGATTCGTCGCCGCCTCGGACGAGGTCCATGGCACGGTGACCCGGGGCTCCGGGTTCGTCCACGGGTTCACCTACTCGCACGGGCCGGTCGCCGCGGCGGTCGCCGGCGAGGTCCTGCGCATCCTCGAGACCGAGGACCTGGTCGCCGCGAGCGCGGTCAAGGGCGATCGGCTGATCGCGGGCCTCCGGGCGACACTTGGGGACCACCCGCACGTGGGCGAGATCCGCGGCCGCGGTCTCCTGGTCGGTCTCGAGCTCGTCGCGGATCGCAGCACGCGCGAGCCCTTCCCGCGCACCGCCCGGATCACCGAGGCCGTGGTTCGCGCCGCCCGTGATCGCGGTCTCCTCGTGTACTCGGGAACCGGCAACGCGAACGGTGTAGACGGCGACATGATCCTGCTCGGACCGCCGTTCATCATCACGGACCCCGAGATCGATCGCGTGGTGGAGCTCCTGGCCGAGGCGGTCGAGACGACCGTCGTGGCCGATCCCGTGGCCTGGCAGCCAGGCCGGGTACGCCTCGACTACCCCCGCTCGGAGGCGGTCGACGCCGCCTGGCCGACCCGGGTGTGGTAGGCCAGCGCCAGCATCGCCGGCAGGACCGGTGCCCAGAGCAGGTTGCCCAGGAGCGATGCCCCAAGGTAGGCCGCCAGCCCGACCTCGAGCGACTCCGCCGAGATGCCGACCGCGATCCCGACGACGGCGGCCACGACCCCCACGCTCAGGGCATGCATGAGCAGGATCCCGGCCATGGCGAGGCCGAGCCGGCTCCGGATGCCCCGCGACAGCTGCGCTGCGCGCCCGAGCCCACGACCAACGCCGAGCGATTCGGCGATCACCGCCGGGATGTAGAGGGCCCAGCGAACGGCCAGGACGATGACGAACACGAAGACCACGACAGCGAGGACGCTGAGCAGGCTGGCCAGCAGGACGCTGCGCGGCGACCCGGGGGCGCCGGCCCAGGTCTGGAACTCCGGTGACGTCTGCAGCAGGAGCGGCACCCAGGAGACCGCCATCCAGCCGACGCCGATGGCGACGATCGGCTTGATGAGGCCACCCCGGGCGGCGACCGCTCGGAAGACGCCGCCGAGCGAAACCGGGCGACCGGCCACGGCCGCGAGGGCGACCGCGGTCAGGGCGGCTGTCCCGATCAATCCGACCGTGACGCCGGCGGCACCCGTCGCCGCCGACAGGGCCGCCAGGTCCGGCTGTGGGACGAGAACCGTCCGGAGCTGCGCCTCGAAGGCGGCCTGGAGCGCTGCCGGGTCCGCCCGGTACGCGTCGGGGTCCGCGGTGGCCGCGGCGAGGTAATCGCGGAAGACGCTGACGAAACCTTCGAGAACGCCCAGGGTGATCGCGAGGCTCGGGATGCCGAGCAGATCGCGGATCAGCTCAGGTCCGGCTGCCACCAGGAGGAAACGCCGCGGCGCGGCCCGGTACAGGCGGAAGGCCCGGCGAATGAGCTGCCCGGGACCGAGGGCGTCGACCTCGGTCGGTTCCGCCCAGTAGGTGCGTGGCGGAGATCCGTCGGGTCCGGGAGACGCCGGTTGCCGCCAGTCGCTCACCGCGGCCGGATGCCGCGACCAACGTCCCGAAGCAGCAGCGCTGCTCCGAGCGTCACGAGCAGGACCGGCACGATGAGTCCGCCGGCGGTCGGGCTGCTGATGTTGACCCCGCCGATCAGCGCCAGCAGGCCGCCGAACCAGGCCTGCCAGCCCCACCCGCCGCCGGATGCGGCGCGCACGGCGGCGATGAACAGGAAGGCGATGCCGAGGCTGAAAGTACCCAGCCCGTCCGCCTCGACGCCCGCCGCGTTGAGCACGCCCGGGGTCGCCAGCGCCGTGATGATGGCGCCCGCGTAGAGCGAACCCGTTCCGCGGTCGATGGCCCACTTGACCAGGAACGCGAGCCCGATCGCGAGGACGAGGATCGACCCGACCGATTCGAGCTCCGGAACGATCTGTTGCACCAGCAGCAGCCCGCCGAACACGAGCAGGAAGATGCCGATCCACGGCAGGCCGGGCCGGCGGCTGTCGTCAGGCCCCCATTCCCAGTGATGGACGCGGGCCTTGATCGGCCCCCATGGGCGTCCGTCGCTCTGTGGGCCCAGCCGCGTCAGCGGGTCGTCTGGATCGTCCATGTGTCCTCCTGGCAATCAGTATCCGCGCTCCGGATCGATCGGGTTGAGGAGGGGCTCGCCGGTCAGGTAGCGCCGGACGTTCTCGAGCACCAGGCCATCGCGGAAGCGCGGCGTCGCGCCGGATACGTGCGGTGTGATGGTCACGTTCGGCGCATCCCACAGCGGGTGCTCGGCCGGCAGCGGTTCCTCGGAGAAGACGTCGAGCACCGCCCCGGCCAGGCGGCCTGCCCGCAGGGCTTCGAGCAGCGCCGCCTCGTCAACGAGGGATCCGCGCGAGACGTTGATCAGCCAGGCCGTCGCGGGCAGGGCCGCCAGGACTGCCCGGTCCACGATCTGTCGGGACTGGGGTGTCAACGGCAGGGTCAGGATCAGGTAGTCGGCCTCCCGCGCCACCGCGACGAGGTCGTCTACGCCGACGATCTCCTCCGGGATCGAGCCGTCCGGATCGCCCGTGCCGGGAACCCGGTACGACGCGTCCGCGAGGAGCTCGGGTCGCGGCTTGACCGCCTTGATGCGCAGCCCGAGGGCGGACAGCTGGCGCGCCACCTCGCGCCCGATCGATCCGTAGCCCACCAGGACCGCGGTCTGGCCGCGGGCGACCGTCGCCAGGGGTTCGTCGTCGGCCGGCCAGTGATGCGCGGCCTGATCGGAGGCCCAGCGCGCCAGCGGCTGGTTGATTCGCAGGATCGCGCCGGTCACGTATTCCCCGATCGGCACCGCGAAGACGCCGCGGGCGTTGGTGACCAGGATGCCCTTGGCCCAGGGCGGGTCGGCGGCGAGGTGGTCGACGCCCGCCGAGCCGACCTGGAGCCAGCGCAGGTTCGGGACCCTGGTCAGGTCGGCCGGTGCGCAGCGCCCCACGATGACCTCGACCGCCGTGTCCGCCAGCGCGTTGATGTCGAACGCGGGGTCGTCGGAGACGTCGACGACCTCGAGCGTTGATGAGAGGGCGCGAAGGTCGTTGATACTCTCGGGCCGCAGGGCGGAGGTCAGCAGCAGGCGCACGCCGCCACCTTACCGCGGCGCCTTCCGTTCTACGCGCCGGGTGCCTTCGGCTGCGCCTGCCTGAGCGGTGTCCCTGGCTGCCCTGCGCCAGGCTCGTCGTCCTCGACGTGGCTGAACCCGAGTCGATCCACCAGCCGCCCCAGGATCCCGGGCGCCCACCAGTTCCAGCGGCCCATCAGGCGCATCGTGGCCGGCACCAGGAGCACCCGGACGATCGTGGCGTCCACGGCGACCGCGATGGCCATCCCAACGCCGATGCTCTTGATCGTGATCACCTCGGCCAGGGCGAACGCGGAAAAGACGGTGATCATGATCAGGGCGGCGCCTGTGATCACCCCGGCGGTCCGGGCCAGTCCTTCCGCGACCGAGGCCCGATTGTCCTCGGTCCGCCGGTAGGCCTCCTGGATCCGCGAGAGCAGGAGGACCTCGTAATCCATCGACAGCCCGAAGATCACGCTGAACATGATGATCGGGTTGCCCGCGATGGTGTACCCGAGCGGCTCGAAGGCGAGGAGGTCGGACAGGTTCCCGTCCTGGAAGATCCAGACCAGCGCCCCAAAGCTGGCACTGATCGACAGCAGCGTCATGATCACCGCCTTGGCCGGCAGGATCAGCGAGCCGAAGAGCAGGAACAGGATCGCCCCGCTCGCCACGAGCGTGAGCCCGACGGCCCACGGGGCTCGCTCTGCCTGCGACACGAGGAAGTCGTGGGCCGTGGCCGCGCTGCCGCCAATCTCGGTCGTGATCCCTCCGTCTGGCTCGATCGCGCGGATTGCCGGGATCAGGTCGGTCGCGTCGGGTTTGGCCGGCGGGATCGGGCTGATCGCATCGAGCCGGACGGTCGAGCCCCGGACGTACCGGTCGAGCAGCGCATCGAGCCCGGGCGGGCGCTGGCCGTCTGGGAGCGCATAGAGCGCGGCCACCTCGGGAGGGCTGAACGGAACACCGGTCTGGGGATTGACGATCGTGAACGGGCTCTCGACGCGATCGATCCCATCGAGCGCCGTCAGGTCGGCGGCAAAGTCGGCCAGCGCCTGGATCGTCGTCGCGCTGGTGGGCGAACCGGGCACGTCGGCAAGGATCACGATCGGGGTGGTCTCGCCGGGCGAGAACTCGGTCTGCAGGGCGACATAGGCATCCCGGCTCTCGACGCCTGCCGGATAGATCTCGGCGCCCGGGACGCCCTGCTCCAGGCGCAGCACGGGGCTGCCGGCGATGAGGAGGAGCGCGAGCGTCGGCACCAGGACGGTGACCGGGCGGCGCATCACGCCGTGAGCCAGGCGCTCCCAGCGCGAGGCGGGAGTCGGGTCCGCGAGGTCCGGGGCACCACGGAAGCGGCGGAACAACCCGCCCAGGCTCAGGGCATTGACCCGCGGTCCGAGCATGCCCAGCACCGCCGGCAGGAAGGTCAGGGCAAACGTGACCGAGCAGAGCACCACGAGCGCGCCGGCGATCCCGATCGAGCGGATCGCCGGCGCCTCGAACAGGAGCAGCCCCGACAGACCGATCGCGACGGCGATGCCGCTGAAGGCCACGGCCTTGCCGGCGGTGGCGATCGCCCGCTCCACCGCCTCGCCGACCGTGCGGCCACGCCGGAGCTCCTCGCGATATCGGCTGACGATGAACAGGGAGTAGTCGATCGCGAGGGCGAGCCCGAGCATCGTCGCGATGTTGAGGACGAAGACGCTCATCTCGACCTGTTGCGCCACGAGGTAGATCAGGGCGAGGCTGCTGGGGATGGCCAGACCGGCCACGAGCAGGGGCATCCCGGCCGCCACGACGGAGGCAAAGACCAGGATCAGGACGAGGGCCGCGATCGGCAGCGAGACGATCTCAGCCTTCTGCAGGTCCTCCTCGGACTGTTCGGCGGAGTCCCGGGTGATCGGGCCGTAGCCGGTCAGCCAGTAGCGGTAGCCGGCCGGCGGGGCGATCGCGTCCCGGATGTCGTCGACCGCGGCGACTGAATCCTCGTCGGTCAGGTCGAGCTGGATCAGGACATAGGCGGCATCTCCGGCGTTGCTGATGAACCGATCGTCGCCCGTTTCCGCGTACCCGACGACAGCGCTGACGCGCGGATCATCGTCGAGACCCGCGACGGCGGTCCGGATGGCGTCCTGGAACCCGGGCGATGTCGCATCGGCGCCGGGCGCCTCCGTGCGGATGAGGGCGATGACGGTGCTCTTGCCGGCACCAAACTGGGTGTCGAGCCGGGCCGACACGTCCGCCGACTCCGAGGTGGCGTCGAGCCAACCACCGGCGCTCAGGACCGACGACGTCTGCGTGGCGAGACTGGCCGCGGCGACGGCCACGATCAGTGCCAGGAGCGCGACGGGACGGCGGAACCGGTAGACGAAGGCTCCCCAGCGGGTGAACATGGCGATCCTCGGGGTGCGGAAGACTGCGGAACCATAGAGAATGATCATTCGCTTTGTCAAGCCATCAGGCTTGTGTGGAGCGCGCGTTCGCAGTAGATTAGGGCAAGCGAACATTCGTTTTAGGGAGTCAATCGTGCCCCGTGTCAGCGCCGCGCACGAGCAGGAGGTCCGGGATCGGATCATCGCCGCCGCCGTGCGCGTGTTCAGCGAGAAGGGCTATCACAGCTCGACGATCGCGGACGTCTGCCGCGAGAGCGGGTTGTCGGTCGGGGCCATCTACACGTACTTCGCGAGCAAGGAGGCGCTCTTCCTCCAGAGCTGCGACCTGATCTCGGCGCGCGGGCTGGACGAGCTGGCCCAGCGCCTCGCATCGGCGTCCACGACGGCCGAGCGTCTGACGATCGCGATCGGGCTCTACGTCGAGACCATCGACGAGTACGAGGGTGCGCCCGGCCAGATCTCGCTCGTCCAGGCCTGGGCGGAGGCGGACCGTGAACCGGGTGTCCGCGCGATGCTGGCGGCCCGCCGCGAACGGCTGGTCGGCGCCGGCCAGATGCTCCTCTACCAGGGGATCGCCAGCGGCGAGCTGCCGGTCTGGCTGGACGTGGACGCGGTGACCCGCGGGTTCCTCGCCCTGCTCGACGGACTGCTCCTCCAGCGGATCGAGGCGGGTGACGCCTACCGACCGAGCGACCTGCTCCGGCGGGCGGGGGCCATGCTCGAGCTGGTCCTCGCGGCGGCCGGCGCCGAACGTCCGGAGATCGACCTCCTGCTGTCGACGTCGACCGGGCCGACGGAACCCGCGGGAGCGCTCTCGACGGCGTAGGATCGGCCGGATGCCGCATATCCAGACCGTTCTCGGCGCGATCGAACCGGCGGCGCTCGGGTTCACCCTGCCGCACGAGCACACGCAGATCGCGCTCTGGCAGATCGAGGGCCGCTGGGACTACTGGCAGTTGACCCGCGACGAGCCGCTCATCCTCGGCGAACTCGGGAAGTTCCGCGCCGCCGGGGGGAGCGGGCTGGCCGACCTGACGCTCCCCGGGGTCGGTCGCGACCCCGCCTGGCTGCGGCGGCTCGCCGAGGCAAGCGGCCTGCACCTGGTCATGGGTTGTGGCTGGTACCGAACGGCGTATTACCCGCCCGAGTCCCTGATCGACCGCCGCTCCGTCGACGACCTGGCCGATGAGCTGGTGGGCGAGTTCGTCAATGGAGTGGGGGACAGCGGTGTCCGCCCCGGGATCATCGGCGAGATCGGCACGGACAAGCCGTGGGTCTCGCCGAGCGAGGAGCGCGTCCACCGGGCGGTCGCGCGGGCCGCGAGGCGGACGGGGATGGCGATCAGCACCCATGCCGTGATGTCAGCCGTCGGGCTCGACCAGCTTCGGATCTTCGAGGAGGAGGGGGCGGACCTGTCCCGCGTGGTCATCGGCCACGCGGATTCGTACCCCCTGCTCGAGCACTGCCTCGAGGTGCTGCGCCGGGGTGCGAACCTCGAGTTCGACTTCCTGGGGATGTCCTTCACCCCGACCGAGCGCCACGGTGAGGGACGGATCGTGGAGCTCGTGTGCGAGCTCATCGCGCGCGGCCATGCCGACAGGATCCTGCTGAGCCAGGACGTCTGTCACGACTCGCAGCTCACCGCCTACGAGGGAAATGGGTACGTCTATCTCGCGGAGGCGTTCCTGCCTCGCCTCCGTTCCGCGGGCGTGACCGCGGCGGAGATCGAGACGATGACCGTGGACAACCCTCGGCGGCTGCTGACGATCGGCGGCGC
>JBBEBJ010000046.1:0-6207 GCA_040882425.1 Chloroflexota bacterium
TGCATGTTGAGCCTCACTGGCACCTGCTGATGGCGCGAATGGTCGAGGACGCTCCCATTGAGCGTGCTCAAACCCGCGTTCAGGACGGGATCGGATGCCGCGTGTCAGCCTGTTCGCGTAGGGAGCCGAGCTCCACTGTGCGCACGATGTCGCTCGGCGAGACAATGCCGATCGGCGCACCGTTGTGGACGACGACGGCGCGACCGGTCCCTTGCTTCGCGGCGAGTCTCTGGAACAGGGTGTCGAGATCGTCATCGGGGCCGACTGTCGCGATCCCGGCGACAGGCGTGGCCAGCTCGGCCACGGATGTGATCCGCCGCGCCCCGCCCGGAGCTCGACGGACCGCCTGGATCGTGAGTAGGCCCACCAGTCGCCCGCTCGCGGCCGTCACGGGATACGAGGCGAAGCGGTGGACGAACGCGTACCTGCGGATGAACGCCTCGACACCAAGATCGCTCGGGACCACGACTGGGTCGGGTGTCATGACGTCGCGAACCCGAAGGCCGGCCAGCGCCGCGCGAGTCTCCGTATCCCGTCGCTCCGCCGACGCCGCCGTCGACAGGAAGAACCCGAGAATGACGAACCAGAGGCCTCCGAGATTCGCGCCGACGAGCAGCTCGAAAAGGCCGATCACCACCAGGCCGTAGCCCAGCAGGCTGCCTGTCCGCGCGGCCATCACGACCGCCTCGCGTCGGCTGCCGCGTAGCCGCCAGATGACCGCGCGAAGGAGCCGCCCGCCGTCCAGGGGTGCACCAGGCAACAAGTTGAACGCGGCGAGGATGATGTTCATGCGCGCGAGCCACGCTGTCGCGGCGGTGAGCAATTCAGGCGCCCCGACCGACGCCAACCCGACCGCGGCGAGGCCGAACAGGGCAGACAGCAGCCCGCTCACGACCGGGCCGACGGCCGCGATTCGGAAGTCGGCCGCTGGCGTTGCCGCCTCACCTTTGAGCCGCGCCACGCCTCCGAGCAACCACAGCGTGATCCCGTCCACGTCCACGCCGCTACGCCGGGCGAGCACCGCATGCGCCAGCTCATGGGCCAGGAGCGAGGCAAAGAACAAAGCTGCCACGGCCAGGCCGGCGACCCAGTAGGCGAGAGGCGGGTTTCCCGGTGCCTCGGCGGGCAAGAAGCTCGAGGCCAGGCTCCATGCAAAGAGCCAGGCGATCACGAGCACGCTCCAATGAATCCCAATTGGTATCCCGGCCACGCGGCCGAGGCGGATGCTGTCAGTCACGGGCGCCTCCACACCACACGAGCGCCCCAGATCGGGCCCACGACAAGCATGCTCGGCCAAGAGGCGTCAATCGTCACCCGAAGGGGTGATTCGGGCGCCGCACTTGCGTGCCGTGCCTGAGGAGCCGCGTCAGATCACGTCCGTGGGTGTTCGTCGACCAGCGAGGGCCTCACGTTCCGCCTCGGTCAAGTACTCCGACTCATCGACGCCGCGGACCTCCGCCACCGCACGCAGGACGTGAGCCCAGGTCGCCTCGTTCACGAACAGCATGCCGCGTACGTCGAGCGTGCCGCCACGCGAGATGTAGCCGAGGGCGCGTGTTGTACGCCCGGTGTGCAGCGGCCCGAGGAGCCCGAGCAGGGGTTCGGGTCGCGTGTGGCTGAGGAAGACGCGGAAGGGAGCGGAGGCGGGATAGAGCGCCCCTGCCGTCTCGGGCGGCACGAGGTGGGCTTGCTCGGCGGCGCACCGCGCCCGGCGGAAGCGGGCCGGTTCGATCATGTACACGACTCGGTGCGGCTCGCCTCGTTCGGCGAGTCGGGCCGATGCCCGCAGGACCTCGTGGAGCTGGTACGCGCCGACCGCAGTCAGCACGACGTCTGCCGAATCACGTCGGTCGCCGGCGAACGGGACCTCGATTGCCCCGTTGATAAGCAGGCGACGTGCCTCGTCCGGATCGAACAGCTCCGGGACATCCCGCTTCGGCGCGACGATGGCCCAGATCTGCGCGTTCGTCTGGAATACGCCGGCGATCAGCTCCCCAGCGGTATTCGCGTCGGCCGGGAACAGGACCCTGGCGACGTGCGAGACCTCGCCCCACAGCAGCTCCGCGAGCGAGGGGTCCTGGTGCGACTGCTCGTTCTTGCCGTTCTCCCACGTGTGCGACGTGAGACAGAGGGGCATCGACAGCCAGCCCGTGGGCCGACCGGCCTCTGCGAGCGCGGCCGTGAAGATGATCTCCTGCCGCAGGTTGCCGAACATCTTGGTCCCGAATGCCTCGTAGGTGTGAACGAGGTTGATGCCACCCTTGTTGGCGATTCCGGCCGCGACGACGGCTTCCTCGTTCAGGGCGGTGATGACGGCGCCATCGACAGATTCGGGTAGCCCTGCTTCCGGGTCGGTGACGCGGAAGTGCAGCTCGTCCAGCGTCTGGAGAAGCCGGTTCGAACGCATCTCGTCCGGATTGCCGACGCGCGGCCGGAGGTGCGGATTCGCCCTCAGGGTGGCCACGAATCCCGCGTCGATCCTGTCCATCGGCGACGATCGCGGCCAATCCGCCCTGCGCCAGCCACTCGCTCGGTCCTCCGGGACCGGTCGCGCGCTGGTTGCCGGGACCTGCTCAAGACGAACGTTCCTGACGGCGAGTGGGTGGTCGCGCTCGCGCGGGCGACTGGAGCGATCGTGGCCTGCGAACCGGGCAAGCGCAGGCGAAAGCTCGTGCGGCGGTACCCACAGGTCGCGGATCGAGTCGTGAAAGGTCGTCGCCGACGACGGGTCGAACCGGGGGTTCCCGGGCAGCGGCAGGTTGTGCGCCGGGTTCGTGCCGGCTCCGTAGAAACCATAGCCTTTCGGGGCGACCGCGACCGCATACGGCAGCGGGAGTCCGTAGGGCGGCTTGGGATCGTCGGCCCACGAGCGAGCCGCCGCCTCCTCACGCCGCTCGATCTCGAGGATCGCCCACGCGAAAGCCGCGGGATCTGTCCCGTCGATGACGATCGGATCGAAGTTGTTCAGCCGAAGGTGATCGACGAACCAGGCGGTACCTCCCGACTGGGCCATCGTCGTCCGCTGGTCGATCCGGCGGCCGTTCTTGATCATGATCGGGGCGACGAGCCCCGAGTCGAACGGGCGCCACCAGCGCGGCGCCCAGTCGCTCCCGCGCTGCTCTTCGAATGCGCCGTCCGAGAGGAAGGCGACGAGTCGCTCGCCGAGCAGCGGCATGTGCGGATACTCGAGCTCGGCGAAGCCGAGATAGCCGCCCTCGGCAAGTCCGCCGGCCGTATAGGCGTTCACATGGCTTCCGACAGGCGAGTCCTGTCGGCCGGTGTCATCGAGCGCGTACGAATAGAAGTCGCGGCAAAAGCGACCGAGGCCCTCGTCGCTCACGTCGTAGCGCGCCGCATGCACTGGGGTCGTGTTTCCGACGAGGACATTCGTCGAGTCGACCGCTCCCACGCCGTGGCCCTGACCCATCAGCCAGGCACGCGTGTGGCCGGTGAGCGCATTCGCGGCGAGGTAGCCGACATAGGCCGGCACCATGTTGAGGACGCCGCCGAGATGTCCCTGCGGATCGATCTTGAACTCGACGGTCGTGAGCTCACGACCGTCGAGATGCACGGCCTGCGCATAGACCTGGTGAACCGCCAGCCACATCGCCGCCGAGCCGAGCCGGTCCGCGGCGATGAGGACATCGAATGGGTCGAGGCCGTCCCCGGCGACGCCTTCTTGCCGCAGGCGGGCAACGACGTCGTTGATCCGCCGCTGGGTCTCCTCGCGATGCCGGATGACACCGAAACCTGCGGCCCAGTGAACGGATGCCGACTGCATGCCGACCCCGGTCACCTTGGACCAAACGGGAAGACCGGATCGGTCGTCGGGGGTCGAATGTCGTCGTCGTCGATCTCCCAGGTCACGTCCACGACAACATTGACGATCCCGGGCACCATGGCGACGGCTCGACCGATCATCTCGGCCGTCGACCGGCGATCGACTCGCCCCCGGATCCGGGCCTGACCATCGGTGACGGCGACCTCGAAACGCTTCGGGTCAAGCCACAGCGTGCGGCGCAGGACGTCCTCGCGGACCGTCTCCGTGAGTTGCTCGTCCGAGCGGGCATAGGCACGGACCAGATCCGCACGAGTGACGATACCGACCAGGCGTCCGTCGTCCACGACCGGGAGCCGATTGACGCGCCGGGCGGTCATCTCGGCAGCCGCGTGCGCGATCGATCGATCGGAGCCGATCGTGGTCGCGGGCGTGGTCATCGCATCGCCGGCTGTCGAGGTCGCGCGCTCGTCGAGTTGGCCCGGCGTTGCTCGACACCGGGCGAAGATCCGGGCGAGCGTACGATGTCGCGCCGCGGTGCTGCCTGATGCCTTGGTCAGGAAATCGGCTTCGGACACGACGCCGACCAGGGCACCATCGCGATCTACGACCGGGACACCGCTGATCCGATTGTCGTCGAGTAGCCGCGCGACCTCCTTGAGCGATGTGTTAGGACGGACGGTGATCACCGACCGTGTCATGACATCCCGGACCCTCATCACCATCTTCACCAGATCCATTCGAGTCGGAGTCTCTAGACCCAACGATTGTCGACGGGTCGCGGAGTGGCCGTGGCCTGCGCCGGCGCTCACCGGGCGATCACGACCGTGATCTCGGCCGCTTCGGCGACCGCGCCCGAGACGCTGCCCTCGAGTGCCCTCACGAGCGAGCCTCGCCCGCGGGTGCCGAGGTAGACGACGTCGTACCCGCCATCGCTCGCGAGGCGGGCGATCTGCGTTGCCGGATCTCCGCTTGGGGTGTGGACCTCGGGGTCGAAACCGCGGTCGATGAGCAACTCCGCCGCTTGATGCGCGGCGGCGATCTCAGGCTGCTGGACGGTCACGACATCGATCTGCGCGTCGAGCACCTGAGCGCTCTCGATGGCCTGCTCAAGCGCTCGATAGGCGGCTTCGCTGCCGTCGAATGCGACCAGGATCTTCCGCACCGGCATGCTTCGACCTCCGCTCGTGATCGCGCGACCCGACTCTCAGAGTGCAGCGCCTTGGGCCGCCATCGGATCCCGCGTTCGATGACACTGTGCGTCGGGTGCAGTGGAATGTGGTCACCCGGAAGGGTGATTCGACCCTCCGTAGCCCGGTTTCCGGCGAGCATCGGTCACGCTCACTCCGGTGCCGCGATGGTCACGTCGAGGTGTGACGCCGGCTTCGCAGGGGAGTCGCCCTGGGCCCGCCAGAACGGCGGCCGTAACGCGTCGGTTCGCCTTGATCGGATTCGAGTGTGCCGCCGAGACCGGGGGCCGATAGCAGGACGTGCGTCCCCTATCGGCTGATCGGTCGAGCAACGTCGGTCGTATCGCCGGCTGCCGCGGCGAGCTCGTCAACGAGCTCCTCGGCGATGCTCGAGGCCGATCGACCTGCCCACCCGCGGCGCAGGTGACCGCGGACCGGCACGCCCGCCCACCGTCCGAGGTCTCCGACATCGAGCTGGAACCCCGGAGGCGATACCAGCATGACCCGTGCCCAGGATGCGTCGCGGGACATTGCCTGGATGGAAGGCCCGAGCCCTCTCAGCCAACGCGATTCCGAGGCCTGGATACGCCGCGCGTAGCGGTCGGCCTGCGTCGTTCCGGAGGCTCGCAGGACCCCAGGTGCGGGACCCTCCATCCGCCGCCAGTCAGACGAGTCGAGATCGAACAGGAATGACTGTTCGTCGACGGCTTCGCCCAGCCGAGTCGTGATCAGACGCGCCGATCGATCGTCGATCAGGACGATCCCGGTCGTCGGATAGCCTTCGGCCACCCGTTCGAGCGGGCCCAGATCCGCGGCGTCGGCCCAGACGACGCGGTCGTCGACCGGCCGCGAAAGCGTGAAGAGCTCGAGATGACGCGGCCGTTCGGTGGCAAACAGCGCAACGCCTCGCCGCACATCGGCCGTGGTGAGAGAATCGAGTTGCTGCTCGACCCAGTGAACGAGACGAACGAGGGCCTGCGCCTCGGTCCGATCAGTCGAGTGATCGACGAGGTCGCGAGCAGCGGCCCGGAACCGGAGCCGCCAGCCCGAGTCGCGCGCCTCACCCCGTCGCGTGTCGACTGCGAGATAAGCAGATAGAACGCCCCCAGGCGGCTTCGCCCGGAGATGTCGCAGTCGCTCGAACGGCGGAAGCCCACCCGTGCCGAGCTCCTGGAACATGACCTTGCCCCGATGCCGACGATCACGGACTGATCCGGCGAGCTTGACGGGCCGGCGGGC
>JBBEBJ010000047.1:0-6191 GCA_040882425.1 Chloroflexota bacterium
CCGCACCAGGACTTCATCCAGATCGACACGACCAACGTGCTGTTCATCTGCGGCGGCGCGTTCGACGGCCTCGAGAAGATCGTCGAGGAGCGCGTTGGCAAACGCTCGATCGGCTTTGGCTCGGAGGGGGCCATGAGCCCGGTCCAGCGCGTGAAGATCCTCGAGAAGCTGATGCCGGAGGACCTGCTCAAGTTCGGGCTCATCCCCGAGTTCATCGGGCGGCTCCCGGTCATCGTCACGTTGTCCGCGCTGTCGGCCGAGGACCTGGTCCGCGTCCTGACCGAGCCGAAGAACGCGGTCACCCGCCAGTTCGAGAAGTTCCTCTCGCTCGACAAGGTCGAGCTGGCGTTCACGCCGGGTGCGCTGCAGGCCGCCGCCGAGGTCGCGCTGGACCGCAAGACTGGGGCGCGCGCCCTGCGCTCGATCGTCGAGGAGTCGCTGCTCGAGGTGATGTACGACATCCCCGATCGCACCGACATCCGCAAGTGCATCATCACCGAGGAGACGATCCGCTCCGGCCGGCTCCCGCTGCTGCTGACCAAGACCGAGATCGACAAGGGCGTCGACGAGACCAACTACGAGGAATGGCTCGCCGAACGGGGCGCCAGCGCATAGTCGCGGCGACAGGGCGCACCGCGGCCGCCGCAGCCCTTCGCCCGCGCGCCCTAATCCCGCAGGCCCGCGGCCCCGAGGCGTCCGATCCGGGCGGCCCTCGAGCCGCGCAGGGCCCGAACTCCGGCGCGGAGTCGCCCGGCGACTCGGATAGCCGGGTGCGCCCCGGTTTCCCTCAGTTATTCATGGCCTGACTCGGTGTGAGCGATTCGGGCCCGAACCGGGTCTGATCCGGCGGCCGATCGGCGCTCGCCGTGCACGATCCGGCTGGATCGTGGCCTGATACGCCGCGCGACCGCCGCTCGATTGTCACGCCCAGTCTCCCGAGCAATATCCGAGAGAAACCAGAGCCCGGCCATCGCTCCGACCGGCTTCCGAAGCCATCGACGGATGGCGACGGCACCCACCGGAAACATCCGCGCGATCACCTCGTGGCGCTCGACCAACCGGCGGAGCCGCATCCGATCGGGCATCACCAGGAGGCGGCCCACGCTGACTGGCCGCCAACCGAGGCGCGCCGCAACGATGCCGGGCGCCAGCCGCGCCTTCTCGTCGACCTTGCGACCCACCGCCTCGGTCGACGCGACGTCTGTCTTCACCTCGACGACCACGATTGCGCGTTCGGCGGGACGGATCCCCAGCACATCGATCGAGCCTCGTTCGCCAAACTCCGAGTAGGTAACCTCGAGCTCGACGGTCCAGCCGATGGCTTCGAGGCGTCGGGCGACGGCCGCGACCACGGCCGCATGGTCCTCATCGAGCAGCCGTTCGAGTTCGGCGCCTTTCCAGCGCGGCGCGAGCTGCACCCGTGCCTCGATCGCCGCGAAGATCACTCGAATCACGCGGAGCGTGAGGTCCTCGAGCCAACCTCGCTCTGCGCGGGAGATCGTCGATTGAGACACACCTGCACGTGCGGCCAGGTCCGATTGCCGCCAGCCGCGACGCCGCCGAAGCGCCCGAATGACCAAGCCGCTTGTGCGGTCGTCCACGCCTCCAAGGATGTCGACCGCGCCTTATCAGCGGATCATCAGCCAGCCCAACCGACGGTTCCCTGCGGCCCTGAGGAGTAGTCGCCGGAGCCCGACTCGGTGGTGAACGCGTACACCGCCTCGTGACGGTAGGTCTGCCCTGGCTCGAGGATGACCTGGTCGCGCCAGCCGGGGACGTTGATCGCGTTCGGGAACGCCTGCGGCTCGAGGCACAGACCGCTCGATCGCCCGTGGACCCGACCCTTGCCAGCGGTCGTGCCGTCGAGGAAACCGCCCGAGTAGAACTGCACGCCCGGCTGGTTGGCGTGAAGGGTCATCACCCGGCCCGAGCGCGGTTCCAAGAGGCGCGCGACCGGCCGGAGCACACCCGGCTCGCCGTTCACGATCCAGTTTGAATCATATCCCGCCGGGGCGCCGCCACCCGGCGAGCCGGCCGCCAGGAGGTCGCGCCCGATCGCCTTCGGCACGGTAAAGTCGAACGGCGTGCCGCTGACCGGGACGATCTGGCCGTCCGGCGGCATGCCCGGCGTATAGGCGTCCGCGAGCAGCTGGAGGTCGTGGCCAAGGACGTCGCCGCTCGCTCCAGCCAGGTTGAAGTAGGTGTGATGGACCATGTTCACGATCGTCGTTTTGTCGGTCGTGGCGGTCATCTCGATCTCCAGCTCGTTATCGTCGGTCAACGTGTACCGCGTGGTCGCCGCGACCGTGCCCGGGTACCCCTCGTCGCCGTCGGCTGACCGCAGGCGGAGCAGGAGCGATGAGCCGGCCGGCGAGTCGATAGCTCCGGCCGACCAGACCGACTTGTCCCAGCCCATTCGCCCACCGTGGAGATGGTGGCGGCCATGGTTGGGGAAGAGCTCGTACCGCCTTCCCGCCAACTCGAACACGGCGTCCGCGATCCGGTTGGCGGCCCGGCCGACGGTGGCGCCAAAGTAGAACGACGTCCGGATGTACTCGTCGAGCGTGTCGAATCCCAGCGCGACGTCGGCGAGCACCCCATGTTGGTCCGGGACGTGGAGCTCGACCAGGGTGGCTCCGTAGTTCGTGATCCTCGCCACCAGGCCATGCGCGTTGGTCAACGTATAGAGGTCCACGGGCTTGCCATCAGTCAGACCCCAAGCGGTCCGATCGATGGTCATCGTGCCGTCTCGTCCGAGGGCTGACGCCATGGCTCGCTGATGGACAGGATATTGCCCTCGCTGTCGTGGAACCACGCCGCCCGTTCCGGGCCGATCCAGGCGATGTGGTCGACGGTCTTCAACCCGGGGAAGTCGTAGTCGTCGAACGTGACGCCGCGCGCGACCAGTGTCTCGATGACCGGCTCCAGCCGGTCGACCTCGAACCCCGCCAGGGTGTGACCGGGCGGGGCGGCGGAGCTCGAGTACAGCAAGACTCGACCGTCCCGCGCACGAAGGAGGACGCCCGCCTCCGAGGTCTGCAGGTGCTCGAAGCCGAGGACATCCGTGTAGAACGAAAACGCTCGGTCGAGATCGGCCACCGGGATCGTGGTGATCAACCCGGCGGCTCGAAGGTCCTCAATCACTTGGACAGCGTAGAGCCGAGACCGGTCGGAGGACCTGGTCGCGGCGCAATGCAAGCTCGGCGTCGGTCGGCGAGCCGAGGTTGCCGCCCGGGTGGCCACCACCGGCGTGCTACACTCCCGGCCTCACGGCGACGACCGAGAGGAGTAGCGACGGGACGGCCCCGGAGCGAGCGCGGGATGGTGCGAGCCGCGCGGGCACGACCGACGTGAAGGTCGCTCGCGAGCCGTGCGGAGGACGCCCGATAGCGCGTCGAGAGGACGCCGGACCAAAGGCGTCGCGGGAGCGACGCCCCGGGTCGCGATGACCGAACCCCGCGCCGACGTCGAACCAGCAGGTGGTACCACGACCCGTTCGTCCGCTGGACGAGCGGGCGTTTCAATTCCGAGGAGACGATGGCGGAGCTGTCGAAGGCGTACACGCCGAAGGACGTCGAGGGCGCGATCTACGAGCGCTGGCTTGCAGCCGACGTCTTCGCGCCCGACGGCGCCGGTTCGACCGCGGATCCGTCGCTGCCGCCGTTCACCATCACCCAGCCGCCGCCCAACGTCACGGGTTCGCTCCACCTCGGCCACGCACAGCGCACGGCCGTCGAGGACCTGATGATCCGCCACGCGCGGATGCGCGGGCACCGGGCGCTCTTCCTTCCGGGGCTCGACCACGCCTCGATCGCGGCGCAGGTCGTGCTCGACCGGATCCTCGCCGGGGAAGGGGAGAGCCGGCAATCGCTCGGCCGCGAGCGGTACCTCGAGCGGATGCTCGAGTTCGTCGAGACGACCCGCGGCGTCATGCTCGCCCAGCAGCGACGGGTCGGTGCGTCCGCCGATTGGGGCCGGCTCCGGTTCACCATGGACGACGGCTCAGCGAGGGCCGTCCGCGTTGCCTTCGAGCGGCTCTTCCGAGCCGACCTCGCCTACCGGACCGAGGCCCTCGTCAACTGGTGCCCGGGTTGCCGGACGTCGGTCAGCGACCTCGAGGTCGTGCCCACGCCGGAGACGGGAACGCTCTGGAACGTCCGCTATCACCTGATCGACCCGAAGACCGGGGAGCCGGACCCGACAGAAACCATCACGGTCGCGACGACCCGACCGGAGACGATCCTCGGCGATACCGCGGTGGCCGTGCACCCGGGCGACGAGCGCCACGCCGGCCTGGTCGGGCGTGTCGCGCGGATCCCGTTCGTGGAGCGGGACGTGCCGATCATCGCGGAGGAACGAGTCGATCGGGCGTTCGGGACAGGAGCGGTGAAGATCACGCCGGCACACGATCGCGACGACTACGAGACGGGGCTGCGCCACTCTCTGCCCGCCCCGACGATCCTCGCCGACGACGCGTCCGTCGCCAACACGGAAACCGTCTTCGACGGGATGGATCGATACGTGGCACGCAGTGAGATCGTGGCGCAGCTGGAGGCTCGCGGCGATCTCGCCGGCTCGAAGGACCACGAAATGGTCATCGGGCGTTGCCAGCGCAGCCACGACGTGATCGAGCCGCGGCTCAAGACGCAGTGGTTCATCCGGACGACGCCGCTGGCGGAGCGCGCGCTTATGTCGACTCGGTCGGGCCGGACGCGGATCCTGCCGGAGCGGTTCGAGAAGACCTGGGAGCACTGGCTCGCCAACATCCGGGACTGGAACGTCTCGCGCCAGCTCTGGTGGGGCCATCGGATCCCGGCCTGGTACTGCCCGGACGGCCACGTGACGGTCGCGTCGGCCGAGGGCGGTCCCGACGCCTGCGAGGTGTGCGCCCGCCCGGCGGCCGAATTACAGCAGGACCCCGATATCTTCGACACCTGGTTCAGCTCGGGCCTCTGGCCGTTCTCCACGCTCGGCTGGCCGGATGACACGCCCGATCTGTCGACCTACTACCCGACGACGGTCATGGAGACCGGCTACGACATTCTCTTCTTCTGGGTCGCCAGGATGATGATGCTCGGCCTCGAGCTGACCGACGTGGAGCCGTTCCACACGGTCTGCCTGTCCGGCCTGATCCGCGACCCCGAAGGCCAGAAGATGTCGAAGACGAAGGGCAACACGGTCGATCCCCTCGGCGCGATCGACGAATCGGGCGCCGATGCCCTCCGGTTCTCGGTGATCCACGGCGCCACGCCGGGTAACGACCAGCGATTTGGCGCGGCCAAGCTCGAGCACGCGCGCAACTTCGCCAACAAGCTGTGGAACGCGGCGCGGTACGTCGTGGGCGCCCGACCGGCGACGATCCCGGCCGACGCCGAGCGCCGACTGCCCGCCGGGGCCCACCTGGGGCCCGCCGAGCGCTGGCTGCTGTCGCGTGCCGCGGCAACGGTCGAGGCCGTCGACGGGGCGATGACCGACCACGCCTTTGGCGAGGTGACCCGCCTCGTGTACGACGCGATCTGGAGCGAGTACTGCGACTGGGGCCTCGAGCTGGCCAAGGTCCGGCTGGCGGACGAGACGGTCCCGCTCGAGGCGCGCGAGGCGACCTGGTGGACCCTCGTCGAGGTGCTCGACACATACCTGCGGTTGCTCCACCCGGTCATGCCGTTTGTCACCGAGGCGCTCTGGGCGTCCCTGCCGCACCGGGCCAGCGACCCGGACCTGTTGATCGTGGCCCGCTGGCCAGCGTCGGGCGCGCGCGACGCGACTGCGGAGGTGGCCGTCGGCGCCCTGATCGAGCTCGTTCGCGGGATCCGCAACGCACGCGCCGAGGCGAAGCTCGAGCCGGCCCGCTGGCTGCCGGTCGACGTGGTGGTGCCGGTCGGGCTCGGGACGACGTTCGAGGCGCTGCGCCCCGCGGTAGAGCGGCTGGCGCGGGCGCGCCCGCTCGAGCGGCGGCTGACGCGTGAAGCTCTCGCCGCGACCGCTGGCCCGACGGACCTCGCCGTCATCGCCGGGGAGCTCGAGGCGCTCGTTCGAGCCGGCGTTGGCGGGGATCCCGCGTCCGGGTCGTCCGCGCTCAACCGGGCCCGGCTCGGGCGGGAGCTCGCCGAAGCCGAGGAGTGGCTGGCCGCGGCCCGCGACCGGCTGGCCAACGAGTCGTTCATCTCGCGCGCGCCAGCGGCCGTTGTCGA
>JBBEBJ010000048.1:0-6125 GCA_040882425.1 Chloroflexota bacterium
TCGTGACCAACTACTTCGAGGATCGCCGCGAATCGCTGATGGGCGCGGTCGGCGCACAGATGCTCGCCGACGTCATCGGCTACCAGCTCCACCGTGACTCGATCCAGGCTGTGCTCAGGACCGAACTGACCAGGGCGGCGAGGGCGGCCGGCGATCGACCGGTGCTGCCGGTCGCCCTGAGCCTCGGCGGGATCGCGCTCGTCGATCTGCTGGCCAGCTGGCCGGAGGCTCCCGTGGAGGCGTGCGTGACCGTCGGGTCCCAGGCGCCGCTGCTCTACACGTTCAACGCGATCACGTCCATGCCATATGACGAGGCCAACCCGCCGCATCTCCCGGTCCCATGGCTGAACGTCTACGACAGCCGCGACTTCCTGTCGTTCGTCGCCGAGCCGCTGTTTCGCCGTTCGGACGGGCTGGCCAGCGTGGTCGACCTTCGGGTGCGTTCGGGCAGGGACTTCCCGAAGTCGCACAGCGCGTACTGGGAGCTGCCGCCGGTCTGGGATGCGATCGCCACGGCGTTCACCTGGAGGCGATCGACACCACTCAGTGTCGGCGAGGCGCGGAAGCTCGGGTTCGAAGCCCGCAAGGCGCCTAGCCGCGGAGCGTGAACCAGATGGTCTTCTTCTGTGTGTATTGCTCGAAGGCCTCGAGACCCTTGTCGCGACCGCCGAACCCGGACTCCTTGTAGCCGCCGAACGGCGTGCTGATGTCGCCTTCGGAGTAGGCGTTGACGCCAACCGTCCCCGCCCGTAGCGAGCGCGCGACCCGGATCGCGGTGTCGAGGTCGGTCGTGTAGACGGACGCCGCAAGGCCGTAACTCGTCTGGTTGGCCAGCGCTACGGCCTCCTCCTCGCCGTCGACCGGGATCGTCGAGATCACCGGCCCGAAGATCTCCTCGCGCGCCACGGTCATCGTGTTCCGGACGTCGTCGAGGATCGTGGGTGCCACGAAGTAGCCGCCGGTCTCCTCGAGCGTCCGGCCACCGCCGACCACGACCCTGGCGCCCTCGTCGCGACCCGTCGCGATGTACGAAAGCACCTTCTCGAGGTGCGGCCGTTCGATCATCGGCCCGAGACGCGTGGCCGGGTCGAGCGGATCGCCTACCGGCCACGCCGCCATTCCCGCCACCAGCCGATCGAGCAGCGCGTCGTGCACCGACCGATCCACGATCAGGCGCGAGCCGCACGAGCAGTTCTCGCCCATGTTCATGAGGCCGGCGACGAGCACCTGCTCCGCGACGTAATCGAGATCGGGCGGGTTGGCCAGGACCACCTGCGGGCTCTTGCCGCCGCATTCGAGGGTGATCTCCTTGAGGTTGCTCTCGGCCGAGTACTTGAGGAAGTAGCGACCGACCTCCGTCGAGCCGGTGAACGTGACCATGTCGACGTCCATGTGCCGCCCGAGCGCCTGGCCGGCCGTCTCCCCGAGACCCGGGACCACGTTGAGGACGCCGTTAGGGATGCCGGCCTCGGCCGCGATCTCGGCCATCCGGATCGTGCTCAGTGACGTCAGCTCGGCGGGCTTGACGATCACGCTGTTGCCCGCGGCCAGGGCTGGCGCGACCTTCCAGGTCGCCATCAGCAGCGGGAAGTTCCAGGGCACGACCGCACCGACGACCCCGACCGGCTCGCGGACGATCAGCCCGAGCGCCTCGGGGCCGGTTGGCGCGACGGCGTCGAAGACCTTGTCGATCGCCTCCGCGAACCAGCGGTAGGTGTTGATCGCGTCCGGGACGTCGACGTCGCGGCAGTCAGTGATCGGCTTGCCGGCCTCGAGCGAATCGAGCATGGCGAGCTCGTCCTGGTTGGCCTCGATCAAGTCCGCGAAGCGGAGGAGCACCCGCTTGCGGTCGGCCGGGGAGCGGCGCGACCATCGGCCGTCATCGAACGCCCGGCGTGCGGCAAGAACGGCGAGGTCGATGTCCGCCGCGTCGCCGGCGGCAACCTCCGCCAACGGCTGACCGGTCGCCGGGTTCTCGGTCTTGAAACGAGCGCCGCTCTGGGCAGGCCGAAACGCGCCGTCGATGAAGGCATCGGTCCGGAACGTTGGCTTCGCCGCGATGGCCATCTGATCCTCCTGGTGGCGCGGGACGTCGGGCGATCATAGATGTCGCGCGGCGTCATGAGGAGCCTGCGACCATACGCCGCAATGTCGATGCAGATCCCCATCGAGGTCGCGCGCCGGTTCATCCTGGGCAAGCAGGGTCTCTGGCCGGGTCGGCGCTGGCGTGGCCTCGACGGCGCCGAGCAGGCGATGCGCGCGATCGAGCACCTCCAGCTCGATCCGCTCGTGGTCATCGCCCGGGCGCACGACCTGATCCTGCACAGCCGCGTCATCGACTACCGGCCGGGCGATTGGGCAACCCTGACGTACGAGCAGCGCAAGTTCTTCGACTGGGGTGGCTGGCTGGCCGTTCGCCCGATGGACGAGCTGCCGTACTGGCGGGTGGTCATGCGCCGTGAGCTCGACCAGCCACGCTGGGTCGAGTTCGCCAGGGAGCACGCGGCGGCCATCGCCGAGATGCGCGACGTGCTGGCGGAGCGGGGGACCGTAAGCAACCGCGACTTCCAGATGGGCGACCGGAGGCGGATGGACGACTACAGGGGGCGCAAGGACAGCGCGCTGGCGCTCCATTTCCTGTGGCGGATCGGCGACGTGATGGTCTCGCGCCGCGAGCGGTTCGAGCGCGTCTATGCCCTGACCGAGTCGGTGGCACCGCTCGATCTGGTCCGCGAGCACGATCCCGCCGAGGCCGAGGAGTTCCTCATGCTCAAGACGATTGCCTCGGACGGTCTCACGCCGCTTCGGAACCTCCCGACCTTCCTGCGGCGCAAGGTTCCGGCCGACGAATTGGCCCGCTGGCGGGAACGCAACGTGGCCGACAGTACCCTGATCGAGGTCCGGGTGGACGGGTGGCGCGCACCCCAGCTGGCGCTCGGGTCGGATCGCGAAGACCTGGAAACGCTCGTGGCGGGCCGCATCCCGCCCGGGTGGGCGCCGCTCGAGACGTCAACGGATGACGAGGCGACGTTCCTCTCGCCGCTGGACCCGGTCAGCGCTCGAGGACGGGCCAAGCCGCTGTTCGACTTCGAGTACGTCTGGGAGGTCTACAAGCCGGCCCACCAGCGCAAGTGGGGCTACTACACGCTGCCGGTCCTGTGGGGCGATCGGCTCGTCGCCAGGTTCGACAGCAAGCTCGACCGACCGACGGATACGCTCGTCATCAACGGGCTCTGGCTCGAGGATGACCGGCTCGCCAGGGACGCCGCATTCGCGACGGCCCTTGGCCTGGGAATGCGCCGCTTCCGTCGGTTCCTCGAGGCGAAGCGGGTCGACCCGGGTGGGGTTTCGTACCCGGTGCTGCGAAGGCGGTTGGCCGCCCGCTGATCGCTCGCCTCGCGCGCGGCCCGGCTGGCGCGCACGTCCTAGAATCGTCCCAGCGGGACCCGCGGCGGCCCGCGAGGGGTAGCCGCGAGGTCCCGGCGCAACGACGGACGCGGCCATGACCAGATTGCACCACGACCTTAGTTTCATCTCCAGCGTCGGCGTGCTGGCGAGCGGCCTGGCGGCGGCCGTGACCGGCATCATTGCCGACCTCTGGGACCTCAACGACTTCTGGTACCACACTGTCTCGGGGTATGTGATGGGCGGGTTCGCGATCGCCCACGTCTGGTTCAACCGGGACCGGCTCGTGAGCTACGCGCGCTTCCGCTGGCAGTCTCTGCGCGTTTCCGTGGGGCGGCCGCGCGCCGCACGCGCTGCTCCGACCCGTACGGCGCCGCGACGAGCGCAGGAGGCCGCCGAAGTGGAACCCATCCACTCCGCCGCGTGGCTCGCCAGAGCGACGCTTTCTCGCCGGGGACTGTTCGGATTGGCCGTCGGCGGGGTTGGTGGGCTCCTGCTGGGTCGCGGGCTCCGTCCATTGCCGCCCATCGACGTGGGCTCCGACGTCGGCATGATCTACCACCAGTGGAGCAAGCCCGGGATCATCGATGCGCTCGGGACCGTCGGCAACTGGGGCCAACCGGTCGCGCTGTACAAGTCGTACCGCGGCGCGCCGGTCGTGACCCTGCCGGCGCCCGATCTCGACGGTGGGCTCCCCACGGAGACGGCCATCTCCAGCCGGCGCTCGTCGCGCGAGTACGCACCGTTGCCGATGACCCAGGCCGAGCTGTCGCGACTCCTCTTTCTGACCGGTGGCATCAGCGCCGATCGCTGGGGAAGCGCCCGTCGGACGGCGCCGTCGTCGGGTGCGCTCTATCCGATCGAGGTCTATGCGGTCGTCCACCAGGTCGAGGGCATCCAGCCGGGTGTCTACCACTATGCCTTCCGGGAGCACGCGCTCGAACAGGTGCGAGCCGGCGACTTCCGGGCGCAGGTCGTCGATCAGGCCATCGCCCAGGAGTTCCTCGGCGAATGCGGCGTGGTGCTATTTCTGACGATCATCTTCCAGCGGATGCGCCCGAAGTACCAGGATCGGAGCTATCGGTACGGCCTGCTCGAGGCCGGTCACCTGGGCGAGAACGCTTACCTCGCCGCCACGTCCATGGGCCTCGGTGCCTGTGGCGTGGGCGCCTTCATGGACGATTCGATCAATTCGATGCTCGGCGTCGACGGCGTCGAGGAAGCTGTGGTCTACATGCTGGCCGCGGGGAGACGACGGAACGCTGCTTGATGAACCCTCGGGACGGCCGGGGCTGCCCTCAGCGCGCGCTGCCCTTCGCCTTGCTGACGATCCGGTAGCTGGCGCCGGCCGGTCGGATCTCTGTCACGTGTCCGTCGTCCCAGCGAACCCTGAATTCCGGATGGGTCTCGTGCGGCGTGATCTCCAGGATCTCGCCCTGACGCGTCGGAATACCCACCTTGTCCGAATCCAGAACGATCCGATCCCCGACCCGCGCGTCCGTCGCCATCGATCTACCTCCAATCGCACCCTCCCGCCTCGCGACTCGCGCGAGACGGTCTCCTCAATGATAGATCGACGGTCCATAGGCCGGTCGCCGACCCCGGATCGGCAACCCGGTCCAAAATGGCCCGAGCCCGAGACGACCGGGCCGGTGAAGGGAACGTGCAATGAACTCGGTTCGAACGAATCCGACACCCGTGATCGCGATGCGCTCGTCTCCCCAGGATCCACGGCGGCTCGCGAACCCGAGGGTGCTCGCGACGACCCTCGTGATCTGTTCCATCGTGCTGGCCGCCTGCGGCCCATCGAACTCGGCCGCGTCGCCGTCGCTCGAGCCCTCCGGGTCAGCCGCGAGCGACGCGCCCGTGGCGACACCCGCGATGAGCTCACCGCAACCGTCCCCGGCCGCGTCCCAGGCCGCGGCCTCGTCCGTGGCTTCGTCCGTGCCCGCTCCACCCCCCGCGATCGTCGACCTGCAGATCCGCGAGTTCGACGTGCCTGCCGGCTCGCGCCCGCACGACGTTTCCCCCGCGACCGACGGGGGCGTCTGGTACGCAGCCCAGCGGACGGGCGTGCTCGGCCACCTCGATCCGGCAACCGGTGAGGTCCGCGAGATCCGGCTCGGCGCCGGATCCTCACCGCATGGCGTGATCACCGGGCCGGACGGCGCCCCCTGGATCACCGACAGCGGGCTCAACGCGATCGTCCGGGTGGACCCTGGGACCGAGGAGGTCACGAGGTTCCCGCTGCCGCCCGGGCGAGGCGGCGCCAACCTGAATACGGCCGTGTTCGATCCGACTGGGATCCTCTGGTTCACCGGCCAGTCCGGGATCTACGGACGGCTGGATCCGGCGACCGGCGCGATTGACGTCTGGGACGACCCGCAGGGCCGTGGGCCGTACGGGATCACCGCGACCGCCGACGGATCGGTCTGGTACGCGTCGTTGGCCGGCAGCCACATCGCGCGGATCGACCCGGGAACCGGCGACGCGACGATCGTCGAACCGCCGACGCCGGACCAGGGAGCCCGCCGCGTCTGGGCCGATTCACGAGGCCGGATCTGGGTCAGCGAGTGGGATGCCGGCCAGGTCGCGGTCCACGATCCCGCCGCCGGGACGTGGCAGGAATGGCCGCTGCCGGGCGACGGCGCGATGGCCTACTCGATCTTCGTCGACGATGCGGACGTCGTCTGGCTGACCGACTTCGCCGCCAATGCCAT